>CAWUOA010000067.1:0-12359 GCA_963923225.1 uncultured Planctomycetaceae bacterium | reverse complement strand
TGGTGGCGGTCACAGCGCCGAGGCTGACGCCCCCCCGCGGGACGGGGCGTGGGACCGTTCTCCGCCCCGCGGGACGGGGCGTGGGACGCTGCTCCGCACCGCCGGGACGGGGCGCTCAATCAGTGTTCGACCGAACGGTCGGGCTCGGGAAGCCACTGCGTGAGGATCGCCCCCACGAGGGCGTAGACCCCGGCGACGAGCGCTCCGGTGACGGCGATCTTCACCGGATCGGGCGGGGTGGCCGCCGAAAAGGTGAGCGTCAGCCAGGCCGCGGCGGTGCCGAGGATCCGGCCGCCGATGTTCGCCGCGAAGCTCTCGCCGGTGCCACGGAGGTGGGTCGGGAAGACGAGCGGGATGTAGTTGCCCCAGAAGCTGAACTGCGCGACCGTGAGCAGGCCGGCGAGGAAAATCCCCGCCTTGATGGCCGGGAGCGAGCCGGCGCTGCCCAGCTGCGTCGAGATCCACCAGAAGAGCAGCGGCACGAAGAGCAGCGCCGGGATCTGGAAGATGCGGAGGAGCGTGCGGCGGCTGGCGATCCGCAGCGCCGCGAAGGCGAGGATCACGCGTCCCACCAGCCCGCCGATTTCCTGAAACCATTGCACTTCGGAGACCGCCTTGTCGGCGGCGTTGGCCCCGATCGCCTTGAGCCGCGGCGCGGGGAGCTCTTTGCCCGCCTTCTCGGCGGCGGCCGTCGCCCGATCCTGGGCCTCCTTCGCCTCGGCGATGATCGCCGCGTGTCCCTTGGGGCCGCCGAGGACCTGCGGGAGTTGCTGGATCGCGCCGAAGGCGATCCCGTAGCTGGCGGCGAAGACGAGCGTCGTCATCACCGTCGTGCGGACCAAGCTCGGGGAGAAAAGCTCGGCGAGACTCGGGCGGCGGAGCGTGCCCGCCGCCTTCTTCTGCGCCCACACCGGGCTCTCGGGAAGGAACGGACGGATGAGGATCAGGGGCAGAGCCGGGATCACGCCGGAGATGAGCGTGTATCGCCAGGCCTCGTGGCCGCCCTGGATCTCGGGAAACGAGGTCGCGTAGGTACTGGCGAGCCAACTCGCGTAGGTCACCAGCAGGCCACCGATCGACGAAAAGGCCTGCGTCCAGCCCAGCGCCTTCTCACGCTGCACGTGGTCGGGAAACAGCTCCGCGAGCCACGCCACCGCCGCCACGAACTCCACGCACACCCCGATGAACACCAGGCACCGGCAGAGGAGAAGCATCGGCAGGGTCGTCGCGAACCCGGCGGCCAGCGCCGAGAAGGCGTAGAGGAGAATGCTGAAGGTGAGGACGCGGCGGCGGCCGAGGAGGTCGGTGAGATAGCCGCCGAGGAGGCCGAAGAGCCCGCCCGCGATCGCCGGCACGAAGAACAGCGTCCGAGCCCAGCCGTTGTACGCCGGCGAGCCCGGCACCAGCAGCGGCACCCCCTCGGGCGTCGTGCCGCCCAGCGCCGCCAGCGCCGGCTTGATGATCAGCGGGAGCATCAGCAGTTCGTAGATGTCGAACGCGAAGCCGATGGCGGCGATCGCGCACACGAGCCAACCGGTGAGCGAGAGCTTGCCCGCGGCGTTCATGCCGGCGGAGGCGGCACCGTGCGACGGCTGCTGGGATTCGTGCATGCTCGACATCTCCGGAAGCGCTGGGGTCGGTCGACAGAGCCCGAAATCCTACTTTCACTTCCGCCGTGGCGACAGACGCCCGGCGGCCTCCGCCGGAAAGCGAGCTCCCAAAAAGCCGCACGCCCGCGGAAGCCGCGGGCGTGCGCGAGAGCTCACGATTCCGTCCCGGCCGTCACGGGCCGACCGACGGAGGGCAACGGGCGAGGAAGTCGCGCGGCGCGCGGGTGGTGTAGTAGGGGTAGGCGACGGCTCCGGTGGGCGGGCCGGCGGGGCCGGTGGCGCCGTAGTCGGAGCCGGCCAGCGCGTCCTTTTCGGCCTGCGAGAGGTGGTGACGGGCGAGCCCGCCGTAGCGGCCGAGGTGGCGGCAGTGTTGGCACTTGCCGCAGTGGCCCGACTGGCAACGGCTCTGGCAGACGCCGTTGGGGCAGACCCCCTCCTGGCACTTCACGCCGTGGCAGATGCCATTGCGGCAGTTGGCGCCCGGGCCGCACGAGCCGTCCTGGCACTGGCCGCCGCGGCACTGACCGCCGCGACAGGCGCCCTGGTCCTCCATGGCGCCCTCGTAGCCCCCACCCTCGTACGCGCCTTCGTAGCCCCCCTCGTACTCGCCCTCGTAGACCATCTCGCCCTCGCCGACCGCTCCGGCGCGGCGGGCGTTGATGTGGTCGGCCTGATGGGCGTAGGGGCCGTCGCAATTGGCCAGGAAGAGCCGATCGACGATCGAGCAACCGCTCGACGTGCCGAGCAACGCCACGAGCATCGCCAGGCAAGAGAGGTGTTTCATGTGAGTGGTCCTCGCGGTGCGGCGTCTGCGGGTTCGCGGCAACGCGCCGCGGGCCCCCCTGCTCCACCGCTGTCCACGGGAGGTATCGGATGTGCCGCGCGTGGCAATTGAGAAAACCCTGCCGGTGGAAGCGGTGGCAGGGAAAAGAGGGGGGTGTCGCGGCAAACGGGGCGGACTGTGCGGGGGTCAGCCGCCCCCGTCCGTCCCGGCCGCAGGCCCCTCGACGAGCGCCACGCAGAGGACGTTGCGGGGGCCGCGGACGTAGAGGCACTCGTCGGCGACGGCGGGATGGGCCAGGAGCGACACCTCCCGCTCGAAGAGCTTCTGGCGGGCCAGGAGCTCGAACCGGCCGGCCGTGGCATCCACCAGCTGCATCTCGCCGGCGGCGGTGAACACGAGCACCCGGTCGGCGCTGGCCACCAGCGACGCGTGCCCCTTGAGCGAGCGATCGGGGTGGACCCAGAGGGGCTCGAGCGATTCCGCGTCGAGGCAGTGCATCTTTCCCCTGTGGACGGCGAACACCCTTCCCGCCGTCGCCACCGGCGTGTGCATGTCGGGGACGAGGGAGGCGTAGGTGGCCGACACGGCCGGCTCCCCCGCGGCGTCGGGGGCCACGAGCCGGGCGCCGTTGTTCTCCCCCACCAGCACGATTCCCCGGCCGACCTGCACGGGCGTGGGGACGTTGAAGTCCCCCGCCACACGGGGCGGGAGCGTCCAGAGACGCGAGCCGGTGGCCGCGTCCCAGCCGCCGCAGGTGTCGCGGTCGTAGCCGACGAGCTGCCTCTTCCCACCGAGGTCGCACGCCAGGAACGACGCGAACGCCGCCGGTGCCCCCGGCGTGCGCCACAGTTCGGCGCCGGAGTCGGGATCGAGGGCCACGAGCGTCGCGTCGGCCGCGCCGGGATTGACGATCAGCCGGCCGTCGACGATCAGCGGCGAGGAGCAGGTCCCCCACACGAGCTTGTCGTCGGCGCCGAAGTCGTCGCGGAGGTGCCGCTTCCAGACCGTCCTTCCGTCGGCGAGATCCACGCAGTGGAGGTGGCCGAAGGCGCCGAGGAGATAGGCGCGGCCGCCGTGGAGCAGCGGCGTGGCCCGGGGGGAGTTGCCGTAGTCGAGGCGGCCTTCGGCCGGATACTGGAGCGTCCAGACGCGCTGGCCCGTGCGCCGGTCGAGGCCGTGGAACACGTCGCAGAGATCGGCGGCGTCGCGGTCGCCGACGACCACCCGGTCGCCGGCGACGGCGACGCCGCCGAGCCCCTCGTTGAACAGCACCTGCTTCCAGCGAACCTGCTTCGTGGCCGGGAGGCTCGTCGGGAGCCAGGGCACGCGGGCGTCGCGGCCGGCCCCGCGCCAGCCGGGCCAGTCGGGGTTCGGGCTTCCCGGCGCGGCGGCGCCGTCGCCCGGCGGCGGCTTCGCCTCGGCCGCCGGCTCCGCGTCGATCTCGACGAACCCACGCTTCGACTCGATCGCGGCCCTGAGGATCGGATCGTGCCGTACGGCGAGGAGGGCGGCACGAATCCCCTCGCGCAGGTCGGCCTCGAGACCGCCGTCGACGAAGGCCACGACGAAGGGAACGTCGCGCGTCTCCGCGATCACCTTGAGATCGCCCCGCTTGATCGCGCCGCAGCCCTCCAGCAGCGGCCGGGCGTAGCTCGAGATCACCGTCGCCGTCGGCTCGGCGGCGCCGATCACCTCCTCGGCCCCGTCACTGCAGGCCTCGGCGCAGGGGGCGTCGTCAGGCACGGCGATCCCGGCCGAGCCGAAGAGGGCCCGCGCGGCGGCGTGCTTCTCGTCGCATTCGGGGGGGCCGAGGATCACCCGGTGCCGAGCGAGATCGGCGAGGCTCGCCGCCGGATCGTCGCCACGGACGACGACCAGGCCGCGTTGCGTCGTCGTCCCCTCCTGATCGGTGAGCGCGGCGAGAGGGAGGAGCGTGCGCCCCGTGCGGCTCGCGTCGGCCTCCACCACGGAGCGCTTGCCGATGACGATGTCGGCCCGGGCGGACTTCCCCGCGCCGACGGTGCCCGCCACCTTGGCGAGGGACTCGTTGAACAGGACGTGCACCTCGCGGCCGGTGGCCTTGGCGAGATGGTCGCCGAGCTTGGTGTAGTCGCGCTGCGCGTAGCCCTTCACGCAGGGGCAGGAAAGGGGCGCCGCGAGCGGGTCCATGACGACCATCGTCAGGGCCGGCCCCGCCGCCGGTGCCGCGCTCCCCGCCATCCACGCCACCAGGCAGGCCGCGAATCCCGCGAGCGCCCTGCGGATCAACCGCGACCCTTCGCCGCTGGCCATGCCTGCAGCCTCCCCCGTGCGTGTCCGATCCCGGCCGGCGACGCCGCCGGCATCGCGAGGGCCGCTCAGCCCTCCTTGTCGAGGACCACGACCTTCCCCTCGATGGCGTCGAGGTAGTAGAGCGTGCGGCCGTCGGCCGACATCCCGATCGAGGAGTTCTTGCAGCCGGGTTGGACGTCGGCCACGCCGACCACCTCCTGGAGCGTGCCGTCGAAGCCGTAGCGCTTCACCAGGCCGTTGCTCTCCGAGGTGAGCAGGCCGCCGGTGCGATCGAGGCAGGTGTTCATCGGATTGCAGCAGCCGCCGAAGCCCTTGGTGACGTCGGAGCGGGAGGTCTCGCCGAACTGCCGGACCGGCTCGCCGTCGAAGTCGACCAGCCGCACCTGGTGCCGCGAGTTCTCGGCGATCGCCAGCCCCCCCTCCACCACCTGGACGTCCATCTGCCCGCAGCAACCGGCGAGCCCCTCGACGACGCGTG
The DNA here is from genome assembly GCA_963923225.1 of uncultured Planctomycetaceae bacterium. Lineage (GTDB taxonomy): Bacteria > Planctomycetota > Planctomycetia > Pirellulales > UBA1268 > QWOP01. The sequence goes on along the minus strand of CAWUOA010000067.1, from coordinate 7,195 downwards.
TGGGATCGGCGAGGTCCGTCGACAGCCGCCACACGGCGAAGCCGTAGCCGCTCTCCATGTTCGTCACGAGGAACACCGCGTCGTCCGAGACGGCGACGCGGTGGATCTGCTTGACGCGCTCGATCGCCTCGTCGGCCACCTGCTCGTCGGTCATCTTGCGGCGCGATTCGAGGTGCGTCTTCATCGACTCGGCCGACCGCCGGTAGAGCTCGACGATCTCGGCCGGCTGGTGCCCCGGCTCCCCCTCCTTCTTCGCCTCGAGCTCCGCGACCATCTCGGCTTGCTGCGCGATGCTCTTCTCGTACGACTCGAGCTCCGCGGCGTGCCGGGTGCGCATCTCCTCGACGAACTCCTCGCGGCCTTCGGGAGAAAGGGTGAAGTGGGGCGCCTCAGCCTCGGCCAGCCGTCCGCCGTCGGCGGCGAAGCGGGCCACCGTGGATCCCCCGACGACCCACAGCGTGCCGTCGGCGGCCTCGGTGACGCCGCGCGGCGAGAAGCCGAGCGTCACGGAACGCTCCTCGCGCCCCTCGGCGTCGGTCCACACGAGCCTGTTGTCGATCGTGGAGGGATCGTGGGTTTCGGTCACCGCGCCGTAGGCGTCGGCGCGTCCGGTGACCAGCGCCAACCGTCCGTCGCGCAAGGAACAGAAGCCGAGCACCTTCCCCTGCGCCGGATCGACGGCGATGGTGCGCGACTGCCGGTAGGGGGCGGTGCGCCGGAACTCGTCGAGCGACTCCTTCTCCTTGCGCTGCTCCTCGCCCAGGTCGAAGGTCTGGATCGCCGTGCGCACGGGCAACGGAAATCCCTGGTCGCGCTTCGCCAGGCCGAACCAGGCGAGCACCACCCCGATGAACCACCCGATGCCGAAGGACGAGATCCCCATGGCAGAGCCTCCGCTGGTCAGGTCGAACACCCGGGCCGATGCCGGCAGTTTACAGGCTTTCTCGATGTCACGGGACACCGGCCCGTGAGGAACGCGTCTGGAGCGGAGCGGGGCTCAGCCGATCTCCCACGATTCGAGGCGGGAGAGCACCCCCAGGCGTGCCCCGACCCCCACCACGAAGAGCCCACCGGCCGCCAGCCACGCCCATTGGACATGTTCCCATTTCACCGGCGTCATGGCGTAGGCGATCGCCACGACGCTCGCCAGGGCCGCCGCGAGAAACAGCACGACCGTGATCGTCCCCACCACCAGCGGCCACTTGGTGGTCGCCAGCAGGAGGATCATCGTGTGGGCCAGCGCGACGAAGCCGACGAGAATCGTCGCCACGACGAGCCAGGGGAGGAGTTTGCCGCCGCCGTTCCACGCCACCACGCTCACGATCGCCCCGCCCCCCAGGATCGCAGGAAGGACGAGGTCGCGGGCGATCGCCGCCCGAATCCCTCGCCAGTAATCGCGCCGGGACACCGGCCTGAGGAAGTCGACCGCCAGGCCCCCCCGGCGTTGGGCCCAAAGCGCCGCCGTCATCGAGAGCGCCACGGCAGCGCCCTGCCAGGCCCAGATCGCCAGGAAGACCGGAGCGATGACGCTCGCCGTCGGACCACGGACCGGCGATTCCGAAGTCCGGGCGACGATCCAGGGAAGGCAGATGCCCACCGCCGTGATCATCACCGCCATGTAGGCCACCATCAGCGGGATCTGCCACTGCGACTGCTGACGGCGGAGCATGGTGGCGAAGCCGCCGGCACTCGCCGCGTCGGCCGGCGGGGCCGCGGCGACCTGCCGGTCGATCGCCCAATCGTTGAGCCACCACTTGAGGTCGAAGCGGCCGCCCGCGCCATCCCTCCCCGAAGCGGCGCTCTCCCGCGGCATGGTCGCCGTGGCATCGAGGGCGAGGCCCGGCACGGCGCCAGGGCCCTGCTCGGCGAGGATCCGAGGGAGGCGGGCGAGCCGCACGAGCTTCCAGGCAAGCGTGCCAGCCACCATCAGGAGGACGAGGAGGTCGATCCCCGAGGATCGCCACAGGCTTCCGGTGAGCCAGCGGTCGTAAGCAGGCTTCCAAGAGAGCGTGCCGGCCGCGACCAGAAGGGCGACGACGAGATCGATCCGGGAGACCGCGGCGGTGATCCGTGACGGGCGCCCGGCGAGATCGCGTGCGAAGGGCCCGTAGGCTCCCAGGCTCGCGGCGAATACCGCCAGACTCACGCTCGGCAGCCACGCCGCCCCGATCGAACGCGCCACGCCGACGAGCATCCCGCCGCAGACGGCCGCGACGGCGATCGGCCAAAAGAGATGCGCGGCGAGCCGCTGCGGCAGCACCCAATTGGAAGCGGTGGAGAGGAGCACCCCGGCCTGGAACCAGAACACGAAGGGGACGAACATCGCCAGCAGCGCCGCCACCGTCACCGACCAGGTGCGTGACGGTGAGTAGGCGCCGGGGAGGACCCGCACTCCGGGAAGGGCCCGCTCCAATTCGGCGATCTGGCGCCGCATGTCGGGCTCTTCGCGGGCCCAGGTGGTGGAAGCGAGGGTGACGGTGCGGAGGGCAGGCATCCGCTGCATGGCCTCGATCGTGCCGGGCGTGAAGGAAAACCCTTTCCAGGTCTCGAGAGCGAGCGTGTGGAGCCGGGGCGAGCCGTCGGCGAGCGTGCGGAGATTTTCCTCGAGACGCTGCCCGCCGATCGCGCAGACTTCGAGCGACGCCAGCCGCGGCAGCACTCCGCCATACCCGCCGCCGGTGCCACGCACGTCGAGCTGCCGCAGCCGCGGAAGGCCGGCGAGCGCCGCGACGGCCGCTTCGGAAACCTCTCCCGGAGTCGTTACCGCGGGATTCGACACGTTCGCCACCGAGAGGACCTCGAGCGAGGAGAGGGTGCCGATCCGGCGCCATCCTTCCGCCGAGAGGACGCACGGCGGGACCAGCCAGAGCCGTTCGAGCGCGGGCAACTGCCCGAGCACCTTCCACTCCCCGGCATCGGCGCCTTGAACGAGGCTGGCTCCGGCACCAGCCAACCGCGGCCCGTCGGGCCATTCATCGCGAGCATCCCACTCGGTGACCTCCGCGAGCTTGCCGTTCCTGGCGATTTCGTCGAAATCGGGCTCGAGCCACGGCGGCGCGTCGACGACCGGCACGCTCACGAGCGCCGCCTGATCGAGCAGCCCCCCCTTCAGCCACAGCCCGGTGAAGGGAACCAGATAGAGGAGCCCGAAGCCGAGCATCAGCCAGGTCCAGGGCCTGGCGATGATCGTGAACAGCACCCAGGCGTATTGACGGAGGATCCGCAGCATCGCTCACCTCCCGGCACTGGCGGCGGCCTCGCCGTCGTGGAGCTCGAGGAAGATCTCCTCGAGGTTCAGGTCGTCCACCTGCACGTCGGCCCGGAACCGCTCCCGTAGCGCCGCCACGGCCGCTGCGTCGATGCCGTCGACGGTGACCAGCGCCTGTCCGCCGCGGACCTGCGAGCGCAGCGCCCCCGGGAGGGCGAGATCGGCGGGGAGGTCGGCCGGGGCGAGAATCCGCAGCCGCTTGAAGCGGTCCTTGAGGACGTCGATCTCGTCGTGGAACACGACCCGCCCCTCGCGCAACAGCGCCACGTGCGAGGCGACGCGCTCCAGGTCGGAGGTGATGTGGGTGGAGAAGAGGACGGTGCCGCGGCCGTCGGCGGCGGTCTCGAGGACGGTCTCGAGGAACCAGCGCCTCGCCACCGGATCGAGGCTCGCCACCGGCTCGTCGAGTACGAGCAATTCGGGGCGGTGGCCCAGGGCCAGCACGAGCGAGAGCTTCTGCTTCTGCCCCACCGAGAGGGGCCCGACGCGGTGGCCGAGGGGCAGGTCCCAGCGGCGCAGCAGCTCCTCCCCCCAGGCCCGGTCCCAGCCGGCATAGAAGCTCGAGACCGAGGCCACCGTCTGCCGCACGGTGAGCCAGGGATAGAGCGTCGCCTCCTGCGGCACGTAGCCGATGCGGGCCTTCTCCCGGTCGGCGAGTTGCCAGGCGTCGGTGCCGAGGACGTCGACCCGGCCGGCATCGGCACGGAGGAGGCCGAGGAGACACTTGATGAGCGTGCTCTTGCCGGAGCCGTTCAAGCCCAGCAGGCCGATCACCTGGCCGCGCGGCACGTGGAGATCGATCGCATCGAGCACCGTCCGCTCGCCGAAACGCTTCACGAGGCCCGCCACGAGAATCGCCGCGGAATCGTCCATCACCGGTTCTCCCCGAGACTCTCGCGCACCAGGGCGAGCAGCTGCGTAGGCGACAGGCCGAGATGGAGGCCCCGGACCACGGCCACGTCGACGAGCGCCCGGACCTCGTCGCGCCGCTCGGCGAGCGACGCCCCGCGGCGGGCCGCCACCACCATTCCCCGGCCCCGGTCGCGTTCGAGCACCCCCTCCGCCTCGAGCCGGCTCCAGGCCTTCGAGACGGTCATCGGATTGACGCCGAGCGCCGACGCCACCTGCCGCACGCTCGGCACCAGATCGCCCGGAGCGAGACGCCCCCCGGCCACCAGCGCCTCCACCTGGTCGACGAGCTGCCGGTAGATCGGCACCCCGCTCGAGGCATGGACGACGAACATCGGCTCGGCTCGGGACATGGCCACTCACGCATCTGGTGTATTGCGACACTAATACACGTGCCCTGCCCCGCCGTCAAGGGATCGACGGCGCTGGTACGCTCTGGAGATGGAAGCCCCTCCCCCGCCGCTCACCGTCGTCCTCCCGGTCCGCGACGGCGGAGAGTGGCTCGCGCCGGCGATCGAGAGCATCCGCGGACAGTCGTTCACCGACTGGGAGCTCCTCGCCATCGACGACGGCTCGCGCGACGGCTCGCGTCAGGTGCTCGAGGGCTTCGCGGCCCGCGACGGCCGGATCGTGGTCTCGAGCCGGCCCAACCGCGGTCTCGCCGCGACGCTCCAGGAGGGGATCGAGCGGGCGAGGAGCGACCTGGTGGCGGTGATGAACGCCGACGACGTCGCCCTGCCGGGGAGGCTCGCCGCGCAGATCGCCCATCTCGCCGCCCACCCCCGCGTCGCCGCCCTCGGCACGCAGACGCGACTCCTCGTCGACGGCAGGGCCACCGACGTCGTCAGTCGCCTGCCGCTCGACCCGGAGGGCTGCCGGAAGCTCCTCGACGTGGCGCCGCCGATGGCCCATCCGACCGTCATGTTCCGGCGGAGCGTGGTTCTTTCCGTCGGGGGCTATCGCCGCGCCGTGCCCGCCGAGGACTATGACCTCTGGCTGCGCATCGCCGAGCACCACGACCTCGCCAACCTGCCCGACGTGCACCTCGAGTACCGGCTCCATGGGAAACAGTCCGGGACGGCCCACGAGTCGCTCGCGCTGGCGACCCTCGTGGTGAGGCGCTGTGCCGCGGAGCGGCGTGCCGGACGCCCCGATCCGCTGGACGCTCCCGGAGCCGCGGCGATCGACCCCGGCGTGGCGGCCGCCCTCGGCATCGGCCCCGCCGAGATCGCCCGACAGGTGCGGGTCGGAGCGGTTTCACGCGCGGAGCAGATTCTGGCGGCCACCGGCTCCGGCGACCGGGCGGCACGCGAACTCGACGCCCTGGAGGGGGGCTGGACGGCCTCCGTCGATCCCGGTCGCTTTCGCGCCGCGCGCGACTGGTTGGCGGGGCGAGCGCTGCTGGCGCGGGGGGAGCCCTTCCGCGCCTCGCTCCTGCTGGCCCGGGCCATCGTCGGCGACCCCGCGCTGGGGAGGCGGCTCGCGGGCGCGGCGCTGCGCCGGAGCATCGGCTGACGGACCCGCGGAGGCGTCTCGCTCAGCCGGTGTAGCGGCCGACGACCAGGGAGATGTTCTGGCCGCCGAAACCGAAGCTGTTGGAGAGGGCCCGGTCGCATCGGGCCTCCCGGGCGACGTTCGGCACGTAGTCGAGGTCGCAGTTCGGATCGGGGGTGGTGTAGTTGATCGTCGGCGGCACGATCCCGTCTCGGATCGCGAGCAGGCAGACGATCAGCTCGGTGGCGCCGGCGGCGGCGATGAGGTGGCCCATCATGCTCTTGGTGCTCGACACCGGGATCTTGTAGGCGCGCTCGCCGAAGACGGTCTTGATCGCCAGCGTCTCCACCTTGTCGTTGACGTCGGTGCTCGTGCCGTGGGCGTTGATGTAGTCGATGCCATCGAGCCCCAGCCCCGCGTCGGCCAGCGCCATGCGGATGCAGGAGGCGGCGCCGCGCCCCTCGGGGTGGGTGTCGGTGATCCGGTAGGCGTCGGCGGTGGAGCCGTACCCGAGGACCTCGCCATGGATCTTCGCGCCGCGGCGCTTGGCGTGCTCGAGCTCCTCGAGCACCACCATCGCGGCTCCCTCGCCGAGGACGAAGCCGTCGCGGTCGTTGTCGAACGGCCGGCTGGCCTTCGTCGGGTCGTCGTTGCGCGTGGAGAGCGCGGTGAGCAGGTTGAAGCCCGTGACGCCGAAGGGGTGGATCATGCTGTGGGTCCCCCCGGACAGCATCACGTCGGCCTCGCCGCGGCGGACGAGCTCCACCGCCTCGCCGATCGCCTGGCTCGAGGCGGCGCAGGCGGTGAGGCAGTTGAGATTCGGCCCACAGGCGTCGAACAGCGTCGCCAGATGGCCGGCGGGCATGTTCGGCTCCTGCTCCACCTCGGCCAGCGGATGGAGCGTTTCGAGGCCGATCTTCGTGAATCTGGCGACGTCGAGCGTGTCCCCCTCGATCGCCACGGCCATCATCTTGGTGAAGGAGTCGAAGTCCTGCTGCCCCTCGCCGCTGCCGAGGTAGATGCCCAGACGCGTGGGGTCGGCGGGAAGGCCCTTCTCGAGCCCCGCGTCGCGCATCGCCTGCAGCGCCGCGCCTGCGGCGAAGCGGGTGTGACGGCCGCAGTACTGCCAGCGCGCCGCCGACTCCCCCTCGTCGGTGATCGCCCAGTTCCGCACCTCGGCGGCGATCTTCGTGGGGAACTTGGACGCGTCGAAGACGGTCGTGTAGCCGACGCCGGAGGCCCCGATCTTGAGGTTGCCCCACAGTTCCTCGACGCGGACCCCCAGCGGTGTGACGCACCCGATGCCGGTGATCACCACCCGCCGCCGGCCGTCAATCCTCGTCTCCCGCCCGACCATCGCCGTCCTCCGAGTTGCGTCCCGTCACTCCGGGGCCATCCCACCGACCGCCCGCCACGGCGGGCTCACCGCTCGGGGCGCTTCACATCCCCACTCACCATTCGGGACGCTTGACGTCCCGACGTCACCATTCGGGACGCTTGACGTCCCGACGTCACCAATCGGGG
>CAWUOA010000066.1:0-12412 GCA_963923225.1 uncultured Planctomycetaceae bacterium | reverse complement strand
CCCACCACAGCGACCAGCTGTTCACGACGTGGACGCGGCTGAAGGTGCCGTCGGCACGGGGGACGATGTTGCCGGCGACGATCATCGCCGGCACGATGACGGCGAAGTTCAAGAGCATCCCCAGGAGCATGCTCGCGGCGACGCGCATCCCCATCAGCCCGCCGGCGCCGAACATCGCCAGGTCGAGCGGGAGGAAGGTGAGGCCGAGCTGGTTGAGCGGCACGCCGCCGAGCTTGGCCGCCGGGAGCCAGCCGGCCTTGACCCCCTCCCAGTACCACTCGTCGAGGGCGTGGGGGAGGTGGAACACGCTCTTCAAGCGGAAAAGCCCCTGCCAGAGCAGGCGCATCAGCGTCTCCCCCTTGAAGGCCTCGATCGCGCCGGCGGCGAGGCCCGCCGTGACCAGCGCCCGGGCCTGCTTCATCCCGGTCGCGCCGTCGCCGTGGTAGAGGGTGTCGAGGACGACGCCGCAGGCCTGCCCCTCGGGGAAGGGGAGCTGCTCGTCGTTGATGAAGCGGCGCTTCATGGGGAAGGCGACGAGGACGCCGAGGAGCGAGAGGACGACGTTGAAGGCCGCCATCTGCCACCAGGGGATGATCGTGTTCTGGATCCACATGTAGGCCGCCATGCCCGAGATCAGCGGGCCGGTCATGTAGCCGGCGGCGGTGGCGATGCTCTGGGCGGCGTTGTTCTCGAGGATCGTGAGGTCGCGGAAGCCGAGGCCGGCGAGCGTGCGGAAGGAGGCGAAGGCGAGGATCACGCTCGTCAGCCCCACGCCGAGCGTCCAGCCGGTCTTCGCGCCGACGTAGAGGTTCGTCGCCGAGAGGATGCCGCCGAGGAGGAAGCCGGTGACGGCGGCGCGGAGCGTGAGCTGCGGCATGTCGCCGCGGTAGACCTGCTCGAGCCACCAGCGGTCCTTCCGCTCGGCCGTCCAATCGCGGATCTGCTCGGGCGAGAGTTGCTGGATCGCCATGGGGAGCTCCTCCGGGGACATCCGCGCGGCGTTCCCTCGGGGCCGCGACCGGGTGACGAGTCTACTTTCCCCGGCCGCCCCTCAGGCAGGCCGGTCCCGAGGGCCGCGCCCGCCCGCCCGGACGCGCCGCATCCACAGGCCCATCGCCGGCAGCCCGACGGCGGCGGGAAGGAGCCAGGCCACGACCTGCGCCGGCCCCGCGAAGACGCCGGGGAAGAGACGCGACAGGCCGAACACCGAGAAGGCGGTGTGGAAGGCGATCCCGCAGGTGAGGGTGTATTCGACGTGGCGCGCGCGCCATTCCCACGGCGTGGGGGCGGGTCGGGCGAGGAAGCGGACGAGGTCGCGCGTCGCCTTGAGGCCGAGGAGTCCCACCGCCGCGGCCGCGAGCGCCGCGGCCGAGACGCCGGCGGCCGCCATCCACGAAAGCCCGAAGGCCACGAGCGCCCCACCGGCCGTCGCCGGCAGCCGGGCGAGCGCGGCGAAGGGGGCGCCGGCGAGGCGGTCGGGGTTCGCGCGCGTGCGGACCACGGCCACCATGAGGACCAGCGGCGGGATCGTGTAGCAGGCGAGCGTGCCCAGGAGCGCCCCGAAGAAGCGCAGCCACCAGCGGTCGGCGACCGTGGCGGCGGCCACGCCGCCGGCGAAGCCGATCGGATCGGCGACGAGCCAGACGCACGACACCAGCGCCGTCGCGATCGCCACGGCCGCCGCGGCCACGAACGTCCGCCCGGCGAGGCGGTGGGGGAGGCTCCCCTTCCGTGCCGCGACCGCCAGCCAGAAGCAGACGAGCCCCGCGATGCCGGCGCCGATGTGGGCCGTGCGCAGGAGGGCGTGGAACTCGGCGGCGGCGGGGGGCATGGACGAGGTCGCGGAGCGGCGGACGAGGCCCGGGAACGGCGTGCCGCTCGTCGCCGCCGGCCCCTGCCCGGGGTGAATCAGTCGAGGTCGATGACGACGCTTTCGACCGCCCCCTCGAGGCGGAAGGGAACGTCGTAGGCGGTCGAGACCGGGGTGCCGGTGTCCTCGCCGACGTCGAACGATTCGTCGAGCGTCACGCGGATCGGGATCGTGCGGTCGATGCGTCCCTCGGCGACCGGCTCGCCGTCCACGCTGAGAGTCGCCTTTCCCCCCTTGCCGATGCCGCCGCCGTCGTAGGCGAAGCGCAAGGCCACCACGTGGCGCCCCGGAGGCAGCGGCTCGGGTCCGGCGATCTCGGCGTGGGCGACGTCGACGAAGTTCGCGTGGTAGACCGGCCGGCCCTCGCGCAGGAACAGCCCGATGCCGCCGAACAGCCCCCCCTGCGTCACGATCATGCCGCTGGCCCGCTCCTTCACGTCGACGTCGGCGGTGATCGTGAACGAGGTGTTCTTGAGGTTGGGGCTCGCCCCTTCCGGGATCCGCGTCATCCCGTCGGCGTAGGTGAAGCGACGGCGGCCCCGCGTGAGGCTCGGCCGGATGGCCGGATCGAGCCGGGCGGTCTTGCTGTTGTCGATCGGCAGGACCTGGTGCCGCGCCGCTTCGGTGTAGAAGAGCAGTTGCAGCTCCCGCAGCTTGTCGGGCCGGTCGGCGGCGAGGTTCTCCGACTGCGAGAAGTCGGCGTCGGTGTGGTAGAGCTCCCACCCGTAACCGTCGATCGCGTCGACGTCGGCCGCGGCCGGATTCCACGGCGGAACGGGCGGCGTCGTGCAGGCCACCCACCCGTCGTGGTAGAGCGCCCGGTTGCCGAGCATCTCGAAGTACTGCGTCGTCCGCCGGCTCGGGGCGTCGGCGTCGGCGAAGGAATAGGCCATGCTCACGCCGTCGATCGGCTTCTGGGCGACGCCGTTGACGACGTCCGGCGGCGTCACGCCGCAGGCCTCGTAGATCGTCGGCACGACGTCGATCACGTGGTGCCACTGGGTGCGGATGCCCCCCTTCTCGGCGATGCCGCGCGGCCAGGAGACGACGAGCCCGTTGCGGGTGCCGCCGTAGTGGCTGGCGATCTGCTTCGTCCACTGGAAGGGGGTGCACATCGCGTGGGCCCAGCCGATGGGATAGTGGTTGTAGGTCTTCCAGCTGCCGATGTCGTCGACGCGGGCGAGGACCGTGGCGAGATCCTCCTTGACGCCGTTGAAGAACGTCATCTCGTTGAGCAGCCCCTGGGGGCTGCCTTCGGCGCTGGCGCCGTTGTCGCCGACGACGTAGAGAACGAGGGTGTTGTCGAGCTCGCCCGCGGCCTCGATGGCGTCGATCACCCGGCCGGCGTTGTGGTCGGTCTGTTCGAGGAAGCCGGCGTAGACCTCCATCATCCGGGCGAAGACCTTCTTCTGGACGTCGGTGAGGGTGTTCCAGGCGGGGATTCCCGGGGCGAGCGGCACGAGCTTGGTGTCGGGGGGAACGATGCCGAGCTCCTTCTGGCGGGCCAGCGTCCGCTCCCGGATCGCGTCCCAGCCGTCGTCGAACCGCCCGGCGTACTTCTCCACCCACTCCTTCCGCGGATGGTGCGGGGCGTGGGTCGCGCCGGGGGCGTAGTAGAGGAAGAAGGGCTTCTGGGGGGCGACCGCCTTCTGCATGCGGATCCACTTCACGGCCCGGTCGGCGAGGTCGTCGTCGAAGTGGTAGTCGGGGTCGTCGAGGTACGGCTCGACCGGCTTCGTCCCCTCGACCGCGGCCGGACGCCACTGGTGGGTGTCGCCGCCGATGAAGCCGAAGAAGTGGTCGAATCCCAGCCCCGTCGGCCAGAGATCGAACGGCCCGGCCTGGCTCGTCTGCCAGTCGGGCACGTTGTGGTTCTTGCCGAACCAAGCGGTGCTCCAGGCGTTGAGCTTGAGGACCTCGGCCACGGTCGCGGTGTCCTTCTGCATCACCGAGTCGTAGCCGGGGTACCCGGTCGCGCCCTCGGTGATCGCCGCGGAGTGGACGGCGTGATGGTTGCGGCCGGTGATCAGCGCCGCCCGCGTGGGGCTGCACAGTGCCGTGGTGTGGAACTGCGTGTACCGCAGGCCGCGCGCCGCGAGCCGTTCGAGCACCGGCGTGCGGCAGGGGCCGCCGAAGGCGCTCGAGGCGCCGAAGCCGACGTCGTCGAGGAGGATGAGCAGCACGTTGGGCGCCCCCGGCGGCGCCGATCTCGGCTGCGGGAAATCGGGGGTGGAATCGGTGGCCCGGAGGTTGATCGTGCCCCGGAAGGGGGGCGGGGAAGGGGGAAGGACGCGGGAGGTTCGCTCGGCGGGTTCCGCGGCGGCCACCGTGGCGACCGCCACGGCGACCAGGACGAAGGCAAGCGATCCGACGGGGGCGAGTTTTTGAAAGGAACGCATGGCACGTTTTTCGATCGGGTCGATGGCGATTCCAGGAGCAGGAACGATGGCAGATTCCGACGAGGCGGGGAAGTCGCGGGCCGTCGTCGCCACGCTCCCAGGCGGGGAAGAAGAGCGCGGGAGACGAAGAGCGTTTTGACAACAGTCGTTTCGACGGCTAATGTTTGGGCGTTTTCGGCCGGTCTCCGGAGACCGCCGCCGTCGCGAAGCATCCGTCGTCGACACCGCCGCCATGACCCCCGCCGACTGGACGACGCTCAGCCTGCATCTGGCCGCCATGCTCCTGACGGCGCTGGTGCTGGGGCAGTTCGCGCGGAGGCTCGGCATCCCGGCGGTCGTCGGCGAGATCGCCGGCGGGCTCCTCCTCGGGCCCACCGTTCTCGGCCGCCTCTCGCCGGAGCTCTACGCCTGGCTCTTTCCCCCCTCCGGGCCGGTGACCAGCGCCCGGGCGGCGATCGCGCGGGTGGGGATGCTGTTCTTCATCGTCACCATCGGTCTCGACATCTCCGTCGGCGAGTTCCGCAGGCTCGGCAAGAAGGCCCTCTCCGTGGGCTCGATCGGCACCTTCGTGCCGCTCCTGCTGGGGTTCGTGATGTGCTACGTCTTCCCCACGACGATCGGCGTCCTCCCCAAGGACCTGTTCTCGACGGCGCTCTTCATGGGATCGCTCCTCTCGCTCTCCGCCAATCCCGTCATCGCGCGCGTGCTGCTCGACATGGGGCTCTTCAAGAGCGACATCGGCCGCACGATCATGTCGGCGACGCTCGTCGACGATCTCGTCGGCTGGGGGCTCTTCGCCGTGATCCTCGCCGAGTTCGGCCCCCACGCCACCGGCAAGGGGCAGGGGCTCGTGATTTTCGGCACGGTGTGCCTGTTCATCGTCGGCACGATCCTCCTCGGCAAGCTCCTCCTGCCGCGGGTCATGGACTTCGTCCACGAGAAGCTGCCCAAGCCGAGCGCGTTCATCTCGACGGTGATCTTCCTGGCACTGCTCGGCGCGGCGGGGTCGGAGCACCTCGGGCTCCACTCCTTCCTCGGGGCGTTCCTCGTGGGGATCGCCCTGGCCGACGTGGCGCAGAAGTATCCGCAGCCCTTCGCCACCATCGCCGACTTCTCCTACGCCGTCTTTACGCCGATCTTCTTCGTCTCCATGGCGATCTCGGCCGACTTCGTCGCCGGCTTCGACCCCTGGCTCGTCCTCCTCATCACCGCCGTCGCCTTCCTCGGGAAGATCGCCGGGGTCTACGCCGGGGGGAAGCTCGCCGGCATGAACGACCGGGAGGCGCTGGCCGTCGGCTGCGGGCTCAACGCCCGCGGGATCCTGGGGATCGTGATGGCCGCGGCGGCGTTCGACGCCGAGCTGATCGACCTGCGGCTGTTCGTGGCCTGCGTGCTGATGTGCGTCTTCACCACGATGGCGGCGGGGCCCGCCCTGGCGGCGATCCTCGGCCGCCGCGCCGTGGCCGAAGCGTGAGCGACGGCGCGCGTTACCGCGGCCCGCCCAGGCAATTGAGCAGGAACGCCGCCCGGCGTCGCGAGGCGTAGGGCGTCTCGCAGGCGCCGTGGCCGACCCCCGGCATGACGAGAAGCTCGAAGTCCTTGCCGGCCTTCACCAGCGCCGCCGCCGCCTGCATCGTCGAGGCCGGGTCGACGTTGCGGTCGACCTCGCCGACGACGAGCATGAGCCTGCCCCGGAGCCGGTGGGCCTGGACGACGTTCGAGGAGTCGTCCCAGGTGGCGTCGAGCGGCCAGCCCATCCACTGCTCGTTCCACCAGATCTTGTCCATCCGGTTGTCGTGGCAGCCGCAGTCGGCGACCGCCGCCGCGTAGACGTCGGGGTGGGCGATGAGGGCCCGCATCGCGTTCTGTCCCCCGGCGCTGCCGCCGTAGATGCCGACGCGCGAGAGATCGATCCAGGGGCGGTCGGCGGCGGCGGCACGCAGCCAGGCGATCCGGTCGGGGAAGCCGGCGTCGCCGAGGTTCTTGTGGCAGACGTCGTGGAAGGCCTTGCTGCGATTGCTCGTGCCCATGCCGTCGGCCTGCACCACGACGAAGCCGAGCTCGGCCAGCGCCGACATCGAGCCGTACGCCGTCCGCCACGCCACGGGCGCGTGGCTGTCCTGCGGGCCGGCGTAGACGTTCTCGACGACGGCGTAGCGCTTGGCGGGGTCGAAGCCCCCAGGGCGGAGGATGACGCCGTGGATGTCGGTGACGCCGTCGCGGCCCTTGGCGACGAACCGCTCCGGCCGCTGCCAGCCGGCGGCGAGTAGCTCCGACTCGTCGGCCGTCTCGAGCGGGCAGACGAGCTCCCCGTCGCTGGCGCGCCGCAGTTCGTGGCGCGGCGGCAGGTCGACCCGCGACCAGGCGTCGACGTAGGTCTTTCCGTCGGGGGCCCAGACGAGCTCGTGCGTGCCGTCCCCTCGGGTGAGCATCGTGAAGCCGTCGCCGTCGAAGCCGACGCGGGCATGGTGGACGTGGTAGGGGCTCTGGGCCGGGTCGCGGCCGGAGAGGCGGATCGTGAGCGTCCGCGCCTCCTCGTCGACCCGCTCGACGCCGCGCACCACCCACTCCCCCGACGTGATCGGCCGGCGCTGCCCCGTGGCGATGTCGACCTGTTCGAGGTGGTGCCAGCCGCTCCGCTCGCTGCTCCAGAGGAGCTTCCCCTCGGCGGGGAGAAAGTGGAGCCAGGAGCGGTTCACCCAGTCGATGAAGGTCGGGCTCGTCTCCTCGACCACCGTCCGCACCCGCCCCGACGGCGCCTCGAGGGCCAGTACCCGCATCGTGCGGTGGCCGCGGGCGTTGTGACGGAGGAGGAAGGCGGAGGAGTCGGGCAGCCAGAGGAAGTCGGAGAGGTCCCACGGCGTGGCCAGGAGCGCCCCGTCGAGGGGGATCTCGGCGAGGCTTTCGAGATCGAAGAGGCGCGGCCGGCGCTCGTCGATCCGGTCCCCCGGCTTGTCGTAGCGGAAGGAATGGACCTTCGGCTGCGGCTGGTCCTTCGGGGCGGCTTCCACGATCGACACCGTGCGGTGCTCGCCGTCGCGCTGCCAGATCGACACGAGGAACCGGCCGTTCGGGGAGACGAAGCGCGCGTCGGTCGCGCGATCGCTCGGGGTGGCGTCGGTGGTGAGCGCGGTCTCGGTGCCGTCGGGGAGGCGGGCCACGACGTCGCCGTCGCGGAGGAGGATCTCGGCCCGTGGGGGCGTGGCCGGGGGGGCCGTCGCGGGCGCCCGTCGCGGGCGCTTGTCCGCTCCCGCCGGCACGACGTCGGGCTCGAGGGAGTCGACGCGGAAGAGGGAGCCGCCGCGCTCGGCCGCCGCGGCCGCCAGGAGCGTGCCGTCGGCACGCTCGAAGCCCCACACGTGTCCGGCGAAGGTGTGCTGGTCGCGGGAGGCGCCGGGGGCGAGGTCGCCGTAGGAGCGGCGCTCGCCGCCCGACTCGATCCACACCGTCCGCAGCGTCTCGGCCGTGGCGTTCTCCAGGCGGATCGACGTCTCGGGGCCGTTGCCGCCGCGGAACGGTCGGTCGAGACGGAGACGCCGCGCGGGGGCGTCGCGCAGTTCCACCGCGAGGGGATCGTCGGAGGCGAGAACCCGTCGCTCCCCCGAACGGCAATCGACCCGCACCACCTCGTGGGCGTAGGCGCCGGTGCGCACCCGGTAGACGAGCACGGCGCCGTCCTCCAGCCAGCGTGGCTCGATCCGCTGCCGGAAGAGGAGGCCCTCGAGGCGGGCGTCGTGCGACGTCGCCCGGTGCCAGGCGGCGTCGAACCCCTCCGGAGGCTCCGCGTCGGCCGCCGCGGCGGCGGCGAGGCATACGAAGAGCGCGAGGATCGCGGCGACGCGCGGGGGGCGGGGCGAGCGTGTCATGGCCTTGGCGGCGGGCGGGTGGCGAGGCGGCGGTCGAAGAAGTCGGCGATCGTGCGCCACAGATGGATCTTGTCGGGGGCGCCGGCGATTCCGTGGGTCTGGCCGGGATAGACCATCACCTCGAAGAGCTTTCCTTCCTTCTGCATTCTCGACAACAGCGCCGTCGTGTTCTCGAAGACGACGTTGTCGTCGGCCATGCCGTGGATCACCAGGAGCGGGTCGGCGATCCGCTCCGCGACGCCGAGGACGCCGCCGCGGTCGTACGGCCCGCGGTCGGTCTGGGGGTTGCCCAGGTAGCGTTCGGTGTAGTGGGTGTCGTAGAGCGACCAGTCGGTGACGGGGGCGCCGGAAGCGCCGGCGGCGAACAGGCCCGGATACGCGGCCAGCATCCTGAGCGTCATGTAGCCGCCGTACGACCAGCCATGGAGGGCGATCCTCTCCGCATCGACGTCGTCGCGCGCGGCGAGCCAGTCGACGCCCACTTTCTGGTCGCGCACCTCGACGCCCCCCATCGCCAGATGGATCGGGTCCTCGAAGGCCTTGCCGCGGCCGCTGGTGCCGCGGTTGTCGAGCGAGAAGACGTGCCAGCCGCGGCGGACGAACCACTGCGCCACGGGATTGCCCCAGCGCCGTGCCGCCAGCGGCCCCACCCCCGGGCCGCCGTAGACGATGACCAGCGCCGGAGCCTTCCGCCCCGGCGGCAGGTCGGGCTTGAGGTGCGAGTAAAAAAGCGTCGTGCCATCCTCGGCGGCGAGCGTGCCGAACTCGGGCACCACGTGGCCGGCCAGGAACGGCGCGTAGGGATGCTCCCCCTCGACCCGGTTCTCCTCGATCCACGCCAGACGCTTTCCGTCGGCGTCGGCGAGCCACACCTGCGGCGGCTGCGCGGGAGTGGAGCGGGTGACGAGGACGCGCGAGCCGGTCTTGTCCATCGAGGCGTCGTGCCAGCCCCCGGGGGGCGTGAGTCGCACCGGCGGGGCGGTCGCGGCGCCGGCCTTCGGCAGATCGACCGCGTACAGGTGCCGCTCGACGGGCGACTCGATGCCGGCGATGAAGAACACCCTTCCCAGAGCCTCGTCGACGCCGACGATCTTGTCGATTCCCCAGTCCCCGCGCGTCACCGGCACGCGCGTCGCGTCGCGCACGATCTCGAGATGCCGGAAGCCGTCGCGCTCGCTCGTCCAGAGGAGCCGGCCGTCGCGGAGGGGGCGGAGATCGTCGGAGAGATTGACCCAGGTGGGGGAGGTCTCGGTGAGGATGGTCCCGCCCTTCCCCGTGTCGGGATCGACCGACAGGAGCTCGAGTCGCTTCTGGTCGCGCGACTGGCGTTGCACGAGGACGCGCGAGCCGTCGGGAGCCCAATCGACCCGCGCCACGTAGACGTCGGGGTCGGCGCCGAGATCGATCTTCACAGGCGCCGCGTCCTTCTCGGTGCGGACGACGAACAGTTCGACGACGGCGTTGGGCGTGCCGGCGCGCGGGTAGCGCTGCTCGAAGACGCGCGTCCCGTCGGCGCCGATCGCCGCCCGGGGGACGAGCCTCACCCCCGACTCGTCGACCCGGGCCACCACCAGCCGCGAGTCGTCGGGGCTCCACCAGTGGCCGTCGCGCCGGTCCATCTCCTCCTGGGCCACGAACTCCGCGCTGCCCCACGACACCGCCCCGCCGCCGTCGGCGGAGAGGGCGCGCTCGGTGCCGGATTCGAGATCGTGGAGGAAGAGATTGGCGTCACGGACGAACGACACGTACCGGCCGCGCGGCGAGACCTTGGCGTCGAGCTCGGTCTGCGCGGAGTCGGTGAGGCGGCGGACGGCGCCGGTGGCGGCGTCGGCCACGTACAGGTCACCGTCGAGGGGGACGAGGATCGACCGCGAGTCGGGGGCCCAGGCGTAGGAGACGACGCCGCGCGTGCCCCCCACGCGGGCCCGTTCGCGGCGCATCTTCTCCTCCTCGGAGATCTCGCCGCCGCCGAACTTCGTCGAGTCGAGCAGCATCCGCCGCGAGGCGTCGACGGTGTCGATGGCCCACAGGTCGTAGCGGTCGCGGTCGTCGGCCCGCGGCTCGAGGAGCGTGGCCAGCTTCCCGTCGGGGGAAAGGGCCAGACCCCGCGGCACGCGGCCGGCGAGTGCCGGGCTCCCCATGATCCGCTCGAGGGTGAGCTCGGGCCCGGCCCCGATCGCGGCGGGCGCGGCCAGGAGGAGCGACGCGGCGACGATCGCCCGGCGGAGGGACGGCGTCATTGCCCGCCCCCCGCGGCCCGCGCCTGCTGCGGATGGGGATGCGGGTGGCGGTGCGGAGCACGCTTGCCGACGGGCTTGCCGGGATTGGAAAGCTCCTTGAAGACGTGCTCGATGTTCTCGGTCTGGGCCTTCGATTCCTTCCCGGTCCATTCCTTGTAGAAGGGGACGTCGAAGTCCTCCTTGATCTTCTCGAGCGACTCGCCGCGGTCGATCCCCGCCTTCACGCGGGCACGCAGCTCGGTGAACCAGCGCTTCTGGTTGGCGATCACCTCCGGCCCCCCCGCCTCGCCGTGGCCGGGGCAGATCGTCGTCGGCCCGAGGTTCTCCATGGCGCCGAGGACGGCCACCCAGCTGGCGGTGTCGGAGTCGCCGGTGTAGTTGAAGGCGCCGTTCACGCAGGCGTCGCCGGTGAACAGGATCTTGTGCCGCGGCAGCCAGGCGACGGCGTCGCCGGCGGTGTGAGCGTGGCCGAGGAACAAGAGCTCGACGCGCTGCTCGCCGTCGTCGAAGACGAGCTTGTGCGAGAAGTAGAGCGAGGGCACCTCGTAGGAGAGGGCGCCGTACTCGGCGGCCCGGTTCTTCTTCGCGCCGTCGAAGCCGTCGGCCCCTTTGGTCTGGAAGAGGGGCTGGCTCCGCTCCTGGGCCACGATCGTGGCACCGAGCTTGACGTACTGCACGTTCCCGTCGGCGTGGTCGCCGTGGTAGTGGGTGTCGAAGACGAACTTGATCGGTTTGTCGGTCCGCTCCCGGATCGAGGCGATGACGTTCTCCGCCTGGCCGGGGAAGTTGGCGTCGATGATCAGGACGTAATCGCGGAAGACGACGAAGCCCTGGTTGCAGCCGGTGAACACCGGCTCCGTCTGGGCCTTGCGGAAGAAGACCCCGGGGGCCACCTCCGTGATCGCGGTCTCGCCCGGCACGGCGCGGGCCGGCGCGGGGAGCAGGAGGAGGATCGCGAGCGTCGCGGCGGCGAGGAGACGGTGGAATCGCATGCGCGGGTGTCCGGTGGCGGGTGGGAGCGGCGCCACCCCCGGCGGCACCGCGGCCCGCCAGGATACGGCTCGCCGCACCCCCCCGCAAAGCCGCGGGGGAGGTCAGTCCGCCGCGTCGCCGCGCGAGAGGATCGGCCAGAGGAGGTTGGCGGCGGCGATCGTGGCGGCGCCGGCGTAGAAGCCGGGATGGAGGTCGCGGTGCTCGCCCAGAAAGAAGGCCGCGGCGAGGATCCCGTACACCGGCTCGAGGTTCACCGCGAGATTCGAGGTGAAGGCGGTGACGTGGCGGAGGATGTCGATGTGGAGCGCGTAGGCCCACACCGTGCAGACCCACGCCAGCAGCGGCAGCCAGAGCCAGTCGCGCCCCCGCCACTCGAGGAGACTCGCGTAGCCCCCGTCGCCTCCGAAGATCGGCAGCAGGAGAAGGGCCACCAGGCACGCCCCCGCCATCTCCCAGGCCACCATCACCATCGGCCGCGGCTGCCAGCCCTCGATCGAACCGCGCACGAGGCGCCGGTTCAGGACCGGGAAGATCGAGGCGAGGATCGCCCCGACGAGCGCCACGCCCAGGCCCAGGAGCCTGCCGCGTTCGAACCCGGCGACGAGGAGCACGCCGCCGGCGGCCGCCGCGCCGAGGAGCACCTCCATGCGCCGCACCGGGCGGCGGTCCAGCAGCGGCTCGGCGAAGGCGGTGAACAGCGACGTCGTCGCCATCCCCGCCAGGCACATCGAGACGTTGGCGAGTCTCGCGGCCCCGAAGAAGCAGAGCCAGTGGAGGCCGACGATCGCCCCGATGCCGAGGAGCGCCAGGGCCACGCGCCGCGGCGGAAGGAGGTCGCGCCGTGTGGCGAGGAAGGACCAGCCGGCCGCGGCCAGCGCCGCCAGCCCCGTCCGCCACGCCACCACCGCCGGCGCCGGGAGGGTGATCGCCTGGCCGAGGAAGGCGGTGGCGGTGAAGAGGAGGACGATGAAGTGGAGACGGAGCGTGTGGATCCAGGCCATGCGGGAAGTCTGCCCGCGGCGGGAGGAAGATCACAGCCCCGCT
>CAWUOA010000065.1:0-12415 GCA_963923225.1 uncultured Planctomycetaceae bacterium | reverse complement strand
GTCGAGGCGTGGTGGCTCGCTCCGGGAGACGCGGAGGGAACGCTCGAGTCGGACGAACGCGTCGACGTCTCCAAGGCTCCGGGGCTCGTCCATCTGCGCCGGGGGCTCGTGGAGGATGCCAACTTCCGCTGGACCGCGTCAGCCGGCCCGGCCTCCGACAGGCTCCCGGCGGACGCGTGGGACGTGGCGCTGGTGTTCTCCGATCCGGCACACCCGGGAGAAGACGCCAGGCTCGTGATCGATCTCGACGACAGTCCCGGGGGCGGGGCGATCGCCGTCGTCGGTCGGCCGGGCCGGATCGGTCTGGGGCGGATCGCCGGGGGGCTCTCGAAGTGGCTCTCCGGCCTGCGGCCGGAGCGGTAAACCCCGGGTGAAACCGGGCTATTGGCCGAGGACGGCAGCCCCTATCCTCCCCCGCCTGACTTTCGGGCCGACCTGCCCAGGACCGACGGGAGCCAAGTCATGCGTACGATCGCGGTCGCCAATCAGAAGGGGGGCGTCGGCAAGACGACGACGTCGGTGAACCTCGCCGTGGCGATGGCCCGCGCGGGGCTCGACGTGTGTCTGGTCGATCTCGACCCCCAGGCCCACGCCACGCTCCATGCCGGCGTCCAGCCCGGCGCGTCGCCCCTCTCGGCCTGGGATCTCCTCGCCGGCGGGGTGTCGCTCGCCGAGACGCGGGTCCGTGCCGGCGAGCGACTCTCGGTCGTGCCTTCCCACATCGACCTCTCGGCGATCGAGATGGCCTTGGCGAACCGGGCCGGACGCGAAGGGATCCTCAGGCAGCGGATCGAGGCCGATCCCGCCTGCCGGGCCGACGTCGGCGCCTCCCCGCGGCACGACGTCATGGTGATCGACTGTCCGCCGTCATTGGGGCTGCTGTCGCTCAACGCCATGGCGGCCGCCGACGAGGTGCTCCTCCCGCTCCAGCCGCACTTCCTCGCGCTCCACGGCCTCTCGAAGCTCCTCGAGACGATGGAACTGGTCGCCGACCGGGTGAATCCGCGGCTCCGGCTCCTCGGCGTCGTCCTCTGCATGTACGAGTCGGCCACCCGACTCGCCGGCGAGGTGGCCCGCGACGTGGAGGAGTTCTTCGCGGCGGGCCGCGGACGCCATCCGGTGTGGTCGGGGGCGAAGGTCTTCCGCACCCGCATCCGGCGCAACATCCGCTTGGCCGAGGCGCCGAGCTTCGGGCAGTCGATCTTCGACTATGCCCCCGACTCCAACGGCGCCGAGGACTACGCGGCGCTGGCGGAGGAAGTGCTTCAGGCCGCCGCGGTCGACGATCGCGACGTGGAACGCCGCGCCGCCTGATGCCGCGGCGGAAGCCCCGGTGCCGTCGCCGGCGGGCCGCCCGGCTCCGCCTCCGGCTGGGAGACGCCAGTCTCGGCCGACTGGAGTTCGGCGACCCACCAATAGCTCGACGCGAAGGCGTCCACACCGGCCAGGATGCCGGTCGCGTCGAAGTCGTCGGCGGTCAGGAACGCCGGATCGGCAGGTGCCGCGCCGCTCGACCAGTCATCGGCGAACGCCCCGGCGGAGGGCCCGCCTTCCCGGCCGACATCGACTGCGGGGAGTGTGGTGCGGCGTTGGCGGGGCATGGTCGGGAGGGAAAACGGGTCGGAATCGGAAGGGGCGTCGGACGCTTTCGCCTCCGGACGTGCCGCAAGTGTCCTTCGGCATCCGGCGGAGGGGGAGGCCAATTCCGCTGCGGATTCGGTGCTGGAGCGGGGGATTTGACAAGTCGGATGATCCTTCCGTGAAAATGCGAAAGCAAGGAAGACCCTGCCGGTGGGGGCGGTTGTCCGCGTTTTCGCGGGAAAAGTCAGGGGCTGCGGCCTGCCGGGGGGATAAGAGAGGAACGGGGGAACTCCACACATGCCCAACCAGCCCGAGGCGCCGGCCGATCGGCCCATCGCCTTCCCGAGCGCTGCCCACCGGCCCGGCCGGATCCGGCCCACCGCACGGGCCTCGCGCGTGCTCCTGGCCGTGCTGTGCGCCTCCGGAATCCTGAGCGCCGCCGCCCCGCAGGCCTCTGCGGCCCAGCCTTCCGGTTACCGCACGCTCGGCGCCGGCGTCCTCACCGTCATCCCGGCGGATCGCTCCGGCGACGATGCCCTCCAACGCGCCGACATTCCCGAGATCACGCTCGGACGGTCCGATCTGGCGTGGGAGCCGAAACAGGCCCCGGTCGGTGCGACGCTCGTCGGGCGGGGCCATGTCATCGACTTTCCGCGCGACATCTGGTGCCTGGAGTTCGCCTTCAAGACCCCGCGGCAGATCGACGTCGACATCCCGGCCCGCGACCTGCGGATGCAGCGGAAGCGGCTCTGGTACCTCCTCTACCGGGTGAAGAACGTCGGCGCCCGCAGGATCGTGATGGAGGAAGGGGACTCCACCCGCCTCAAGTCGGAACCGCTCCAGAAGCCGGTCCGCTTCCTGCCCCATTTCGTTCTCGAGAGCACCGAGGGCCTGTCGAGCGCCGAAGGGGCGCTCGCCTACCGCGCCTACCTCGACCGGGTCATCCCCAACGCCGTCGCCGCGATCCGGCAGCGGGAGGATTCCCGCCTCGATCTCCACGACAGCGCCCGGATGGCGGAGCGCGACCTGGCGCCGGGGGAGGAACGCTGGGGCGTGGCGACGTGGGAGGATGTCGATCCCCGCATCGACTTCTTCTCCGTCTACGTCCGCGGCCTCACCAACGCCATCCGCTGGCGGACGATGGCCGACGCCGACTTCGGTCCCGATTCGGTGCCCGGGGCGGGCGAGGACCACGCGCTGGAGAGCCTGCGTCTCGACTTCTGGCGTCCTGGCGACGATGCCACGAGCCCCGTCGAGGAGGCGAGCGTCGGCCATGCGGGGATGTACGAACGGCGCACCATCGGCAATCGCATCCTCCAGGCGCTCTCCCGCCCGCGGCTGACCGCGGCGGCTCCGCGTGCCGGTCTCGAACGTCTCGGCCTCTCCTGGGAGGATCTCCTCGATCCCGCTTCCGCGGTGAAGGCGGCGGCGGACGTCGCCGGCGACAATCCTCCGAGCCTCCAGCCGCTGGCCAAGGTCGTCGCGGCGGCGGCGGCGGTGCAGCCGGCCGGCGCCCGACCGCTGGCGATCGAGGCCCTCCTCGGTGACGTGGGGCGCGAGCGGTTCGAGGATCTCGTCCGCGGGCTCTCGATGCCGCTGCCCCCCGACCGGGCGGCGCTGCGCAGCGGGCTCCTCGGACGCGCCGGGGTGACCGACGAGGAGGTGGCAGCGAAGCCGCTGGAGAGCCTCGGTAAGGTTCTCGCCGCCCTCGATGCCACGCGACCGACCGCCGCCCGACGCTCGGCGACCGTGGCCCTGTTCGGCACCGCCGCCCCGCGTCTCGACGAGCTGGTGCGGGAAGTCGATCTGGTCCGTGCCCACGCGATCCTCGACGACATGGACTTCGACCGCCGCCCGGTGCTCGCCGGCGGGGCCCTGAACGCCTACGACACCCTCCGCGTCCTGATCGACGGTGAGGGGGACGCCGACCGGCGAGCCAAGCTCGTGACGGGGCTCCTGGGCGCCGAGGGGCCGACGCTCCTGGCCGCCGCCACGGCGGTGCGGGAGGGCGTTGACCACGCCTGGGTTTTCCGGTACGAACGCTGAGCCGGGCCGGCCGGACGCCCGTTCGGCGGCCCTGAAGACGCCGGGCGAAGCGGCCTGGAGCCTGGACCGGGGCCCGCCGTCGCCGTTTTCGGCCGCGTGCCCGGGCGAAGGCCCGCTCCGTCGGCTATACTGCTCCGCTTCCGCCGGCCTGCCCGCACGCCGGCGCCCACCACACACTCATCCGAGGACGCTCGAATGGCACACAAAAAGGGTCAGGGCTCCAGCCGCAACGGTCGCGACTCCAACGCCCAGATGCGCGGCGTGAAGAAGTTCGCCGGCCAGTTGGTGATCCCCGGCAACATCCTCGTCCGTCAGGTGGGGACGAAGTTCCATCCCGGCCGCAACGTCGGCATGGGCTCCGACTACACCCTCTACGCGCTGGTCGAAGGGCACGTCGAGTTCGACCGCGAGGGTCGTCGCGTCAACATCAAGCCGGTCGAAGCCGGGGCCTGATCCCCGTCGGTCCGCTTTTTTCCCCGGCCCCGGCCGGGTCCATCCGCCCTCCCGCGCGCAGGCGAATGCGTGTTCGTCGACCGCGTTCATATCGAGGTGGCCGGAGGTGACGGCGGCCGGGGAAGCTCGAGCTTCCGCCGGGAGAAGTACGTCCCCCGTGGCGGTCCCGACGGCGGGGACGGCGGCGACGGCGGAAGCATCATCCTCCGCGCACAGCCGGGGGTCGATTCGCTCGCGGCACTCGCCCACCGCATGCAGTGGCGGGCGGAGTCGGGGCAGTCGGGCGGTCCGCAGAACTGCAAGGGGCGTTCCGCCGAGGACCTCGTCCTCCCCGTGCCCCCCGGGACGATGGTGATCGACGAGGGGACCGGTCTCGTCCTCCGTGATCTCGCCCGCCCCGGCGACGAGCTCGTCGCCGCCAAGGGGGGCGCCGGCGGCTTCGGCAACGTCCACTTCAAATCCTCCACCAACCGCGCCCCGCGCGACACGACGCCGGGGGAGAAGGGGGAGGTCCGTCGGATCCTCCTCGAGCTGAAGGTGATCGCCGACGTCGGGCTCGTCGGCAAGCCGAACGCCGGCAAGAGCACGCTTCTTTCCCGGCTGTCCCGAGCGCGCCCGGAGATCGCCGACTACGCCTTCACCACCAAGACGCCGATGCTCGGGATGGTGTCGGTGTCGCGCGACCGCTCGTTCGTGCTGGCCGACCTTCCTGGCCTCATCGAGGGGGCCCATGCCGGGCACGGCCTGGGCCACGAGTTCCTCAGGCACGTCGAGCGTGCGGGGATCCTCGTCCACGTCGTCGAGCCGCAGCCGATGGACGGAAGCGATCCGGTGGCGAACTACGAGGCGATCCGTGCCGAGTTGATCCTCCACGACCCCCGCCTCGGCGAGCGGCCGGAGATCGTCGTGGTGAGCAAAGCGGAGCTCCCGGCTTCGGCGGAGGTGAAGGCCGCGCTCGAAGCCGCGACGGGGCGGCCCGTGATCGCCGCCAGCGCCGTGACCGGCCTCGGTCTCGACCTGCTCCTGGCCGCGATCGTGCGGGCGATGGACGCAGCGAAGGCCGACGAGGGAGCGCCCCCGCCATGACCGCGGGCAGCGACGGCGGCCGGCGGAGCGATGGGCGCGAGAGGATCCTCGTCGCCGACGTCGGCAACAGCCGGATCAAATTGGCGGCGGTCGGGGAAGGGAATGCCGGGGGGGCGCTGCCGCGGGTGGATCGCCTTCTCGCGATCGACGCCCGGAGCGTCTCTCCCGCCGACTTGGAGCGGTGGCTCGCGGACGTCGCCGCCGGACCCGCCACGCTGCTCGTGGCCAGCGTGCACGACGAGGCGGCCGCGCGGCTCGAGGGGGCGGTCGCCTCCGTGGCGGCTTCCGGGGGGCCGTCGGTGCACGGCCGGCGCGTGACCCATGCCGATCTGCCGCTGAGGGTGGCGCTCCGGGAGCCCGCGCGGGTCGGCATCGACCGGCTCGCCGCCGCCGCGGCCGCCGCCGCCCTGCGGCCCCGCGGCTCCGGGGCGGTGGTCGTCGACTGCGGCACCGCGGTGACCGTCGACGTGATCGACGCGGCCGGAGCGTTTCTCGGCGGCGCGATCCTCCCCGGCCCGGTTCTCCAGGCCAAGGCGTTGGCGACCGGCACGAGCCTCCTGCCCGAGATCGAATCGTTCGGGGAGTCCGAGCCGCCGGCGATGCCGGGCCGCCACACGCGCGAGGCGATCGCCGCCGGGATCGGCTGGGGGATCCGCGGAGCCGTCCGCGAGGTGGTCGCGCGGGCGCTTGCGGTACTCGAGGAGTCGGGCGCCGCCAAGGGCGCGCCGGTGGTGGTCACGGGGGGCTGGGGGCGGGCGGTGTTGCCTGTGCTCCCCGGCGCCGTCGACGTGCCCGATCTTGTCCTCGCCGGGATCGCGATGGCCGCCGGCCGCTCGTGAGGACGACGGAGTGTCCCGGCTGGTGAATCGCGGGTAGACTTTTCCCCCCGCACCGTTTTCGAGGGCTTTCCATGGCCGCCCCTTCCGACTCCGTCCCCGCCGCCCCCCTTGCCTCCTCGCTCGAGCGGGCCCTCGCCGCCGCGCGCGTGGCGGAGGAGACGCGCGGCAGCGACGTCCGGGTCCTCGATCTCCGCGAGGTGACGCCGGTGTTCGACTACTTCGTCGTCGCCACCGGGACCAGCCGCCGGCAGATCCACGCCATGGCCGACGAGATCGAGAAGGTGATGAAGCGCGAGTGGCACGACCGCAAGCGCGGGGCGGAAGGCTACGAGGAGGGACGTTGGATCGTCCTCGACTACGGCGACGTCGTCGTCCAACTCTTCGATTCCGAAGCCCGGCAGTACTGGGACATCGAGCAGTTGTGGAGCGACGCCCGCCGCGTGCCGCTCCCCGGAGCGCGCCCGTGACAGGCAGCGACGCATCCGATTCCGCCCCCGGCGCTCTCTCGCGTTCCGCGGCCGCCGGCACCTTCCGTGATCGACTCCGTGCCGCCTTCGCGCACGCCCTTCGTGCGCTCTCCGCCGACGGCGTCTGCCCGATCGCCGAGGAGGCGATTCCCTCGCTCGTCGACCAGGTCCGTGAGGCGGCCGACGCCAAGTTCGGCGACTACTCCGGCACGATGGCGATGGGGCTGGCGAAGGCGGCCGGGAAGAAGCCGCGCGACCTCGCGGTGGCGATCGCCGCCCGGCTCGTCGAGGCTCCGGGCTTCGCCGACCTCTTCGCCCCGCCGGGTGATCCGGTGGGCCCCGGGTTCATCAACGTCCGCGTCCGCGACGACGCCCTCGCGGAGGCCGTGTCGGCGGCTTTCGCCGACCCGCGGCTCGGTGTGCCGGCCGTCGCCTACCCGGCGAAGATCGTCGTCGACTTCAGTTCGCCCAACGTCGCCAAGCCGATGCACGTCGGCCACATCCGCTCGACCGTCATCGGCGATTCGCTCGCGCGGATCCTCGCCTTCCGCGGCCACGACGTGGTCACCGACAACCACCTCGGCGACTGGGGCACGCAGTTCGGGATGATCATCTGGGGCTGGCGTCGCTTCGGCGACGAGGCCGCCTTCGCCGCCGATCCGACCGCCGAGCTGGGGCGGATCTACCGGCTCGTCCGCCGGCTCGCCGACGCCACGCCCGAGCAACTCGCGGCCGATTCCGGCCTCGCGGCGCTCGCGGAAAAGCACCCCGGCGCCGCCCGCGAGGTGCTCCTCGAGACGGCGAAGCTCCACGAGGGGGACGCGGAGAACCGGGCTCTCTGGGAACGCTTCATGCCGGCGTGTCTGGCCGACATCGAGAAGCTCTACCGGCGGCTCGACGTCCGCTTCGACCACTGGCTCGGGGAGAGCTTCTTCCAGCCCTTCCTCGGCGGCGTCGTCGACGACCTCGTCGGCCGGGGGCTCGCGCGGGAGAGCCGCGGGGCGATCGGCGTGTTCCTCGCAGGCGACGACGCGCCGCCGTTCCTCGTCCGCAAGGCCGACGGCGCCTTCCTCTACGCGACGACCGACCTGGCCACGATCCGCTGGCGCCTCGAGCACTGGAATCCCGACCGGATCCTGTACGTCGTCGACCACCGCCAAGGGCAGCACTTCGACCAGCTCTTCGAGACGGCGAAGCGCTGGGGGCTCCCCGGCCTCGATCGGGTGAAGCTCGTCCACGTCGCCTTCGGCACCGTCCTCGGCGACGACGGCAAGCCCTTCAAGACGCGGGCCGGCGACACCGTCGGCCTCGAGTCGCTCCTCGACGAGGGCGTGGAGCGTGCCCGGGCCCTGACGGAGGGCGACGAGGGGCTCTCGGCCCGGGAGCGGCAGGAGGTGGCGGAAACGGTCGGGATCGGCGCGATCAAGTACGCCGACCTGTGCCAGAACCGGACCACCGACTACGTCTTCTCCTACGACAAGATGCTCGAGCTCAAGGGCAACACCGCCGCCTACATGCAGTACGCCGTGGCTCGCGTGGAGGGGGTGCTCGAGAAGGGGGGGATCGACCGCGAGGCCTTCCGCCGCTCGGCGCCGGCGATCGTGCCTGCCGACCCCAAGGAGCGGGCCCTGGCCCTGGAGATCCTCCGCTTCGGCGAGGTCCTCGAGGACGTCGAGGCCGACTACCGGCCGAACCTGCTGACGGCCTGGCTCTTCGACCTCGCCGGCTGCTACTCCGCCTTCTACGACGCGCTGCCGATCTTGAAGGCTCCGGAGCCGGAGCGGACCAGCCGGCTCGCCCTCTGCGATCTCACCGGCCGCGTGCTGCGGAAGGGGCTCGAACTGCTCGGCATCGGCACCGTCCGCTCGATGTGACCCCGCCGGACACGAGGAGCCTTTCCCCATGAGCCGGCCGCTCGCCGCCATCCGCAACATCGGCATCGTCGCCCACATCGACGCCGGGAAGACCACGCTCACCGAGCGGATGCTCTTCTACACGAAGACCAGCCACCGCCTCGGCGACGTCGACAAGGGCACCACCGTCACCGACTTCGACCCCGAGGAGCAGCAGCGCGGGATCACGATCTACTCCGCCGCCGTCAGCTTCCAGTGGCGCGACGTGTCGGTGAATCTCATCGACACGCCGGGCCACGTCGACTTCACCGCCGAGGTGGAGCGCAGCTTGCGCGTCCTCGACGGCGCGGTGGTCGTGTTCTCGGCCCGCGAGGGGGTGGAGGCGCAGAGCGAGACGGTGTGGCGCCAGGCCGACAAGTACCACGTGCCGCGGGTGGCGCTGGTCAACAAGCTCGACCGGGAAGGGGCCGATTTCTTCGGCACCGTCCACCAGATCGAGAAGCGACTGGGGGCGCGGCCGCTGGTCCTCCAGGTGCCCCTGGGGATGGGGCCGCCGCACGTCTCCGATCCCTTCCGGGGGCTGGTGGACCTCGTGGAGATGAAGCTCCTCACCTATCCCCCGCGCGACGAGGTCCTCGACGGCGACGCCCCCGCCGAGGCGTTCACCGTCTCGGAGATCCCCGCCGAGGTGGCCGACCTGGCCGCGGAGTGGCGCGAGCAGCTGGTTTCCACCCTCTTCGACTTCTCCGACGAGCTGGCCGAGCTGGCGATGAGCGAGGCGCCGATCCCTGCGGAGGTGATCCGGCGGGCGATCCGCGAGGGGACGGTGTCGCGGAAGGTGGTGCCGGTGCTCGCCGGTTCGGCGCTCGACTGCATCGGCGTGCAGCCGGTCCTCGACGCCGTGGCCTGGTATCTCCCCAGCCCGCTCGACGTGCCTCCGGTGGAAGGGCTCGACCCGTCGAAGAAGACGCCGGTCGTCGTCAAGCGTGCGGCCGATCCGGCCGCCCCGTTCGCCGGGCTCGTGTTCAAGATCCTCGCCGAGAAGCATGGCGACCTGTACTTCGTCCGCATCTACTCCGGCACCCTCAAGGCGGGCAGCCGGGCCTGGAATCCGCTCCGCCAGAAAAAGGAGAACGTCGCGCAGCTGTGGCGCGTGCAGGCCGACCGGCGTGAGCAGATCCAGCAGGCCACGGCCGGCGACATCGTCGGCGTCATCGGGCCGCGGGCGAGCGTCACCGGCGACACCCTCTGCGACGCCGACGCCCCGGTGGTCCTCGAGTCGATCGTCTTCCCCGAGACGGTGATCTCGATGGCGATCGAACCGGAGACGAGCCTCGAGCGGAAGAAGCTCGGCGAGGTCCTGGAGATGATGAAGCGGCAGGATCCGACCTTCAGGGCGCTGGAGAGCGAGGAGACGGGGCAGACGCTGATTTCCGGGATGGGGGAATTGCACCTCGAGGTCATCCGCCACCGCCTGGAGCGTGACTTCAACCTCAAGTGCCGCGTCCACAAGCCGCGCGTGAGCTACAAGGAGACCCTCGGCGCCGCGGCGACGGCGGTGGGCCAGTCGAACCGGCAGGTGGCCGGCCAGACGCTCGTCGCCACCGTCACCGTCCGCGGCGAGCCCACCGGCGACCAGGGGCCGGTGACGGTGGAGCAGGGCTGGTTCCCCGAGAGCGAGTCGCTCGCGGCGATCGCGGCCCAGATGACGCAGGCGGTGCGCGAGAGCGCCGAACGGGGCGGGCTCAAGGGCTGCCCGCTGTGGGGCGTGCGGATCGTGGTCCTCGAAAGCCCGATCCCCGAGCCGCCCCCGGGCGAGGTGGCGATCCGCATCGCGGCGGCCGACGCCGTCGACAAGCTCCTCGCGGCCACCGGATCGGTGCTCCTCGAGCCGGTGATGCGGGTCGAGGTCAGCGTGCCGGAGGAGCATCTCGGCGACGTGATCAACGACCTCCAGCAGCGCCGCGCGATCATCACCGCCACCGAGATCCGCGGCGGCGTGACGGTGCTCACGGCGGAGGCGCCGCTGGCGAGCATGTTCGGCTATTCCGCGGCGGTGCGGAGCGTGAGCCAGGGCCGGGCGAGCTTCACCATGGCCCCGCTGAAGTACGGCCCCGCCCCGGCCGAGGCGGCCGAGGCGTTCGTGTGACGAGGGGGGCGGCCGGGGCCGTGCCCGCGATCGGTCAGGAATCGCTACCCCGCCGCGTTTCCAGCAGCGTCCGCACGTAGTGGATCGCGGCGTGGTCGGCGAGATCGCGGACCACCACCCGGCCGAGGGCGTCGCTGCCGGCGATCTCGGCGAAGAGCCGCTCGCGGGCCGCCCGAATCCCCTCCCGCTCGCCGCGCAGGATCGCCGCGGTGAGGTTTCCCAGCGCCTCGAGCAGTGCCTGGGAGTTGCCCCCCGTCTCGCGAATGCCGAGGGCGTCCCGGTAATCGCTGCGGGCCTGACGCTGGTCGGCCGCGACCGCCCCGGCATCGGGGTCGACGTGAACGCGTCCCTTCCGGTCGATGTAGGAGAGCGGTCCGGGGTGGACGAACCCCCTGTCCCAGCCGCGTCCCTCGGCGAACCGGGCCGCGGAGCCGGCGGCGAGCCGGGCCGACTGCCGCAGCGCGGCCTGCGACGCCGCCGCCAGCCAGCCCGAGGGGGGCGGGAGATTGTCGAGGAGTCCGTCGGCGATTTCCTCGATGTCGGCGGTGGTGAAACGCGCCGGGGGAACGCGCGGCACCAGGTCGCAGCAGTGGACGAATCGCCGCACCGGCTGGCGGAGGCGGAGGAGGAGCGAGTCGGTACCGACGCGGGGGGCCCCGAAGGTGACCAGTTCCGCCGCCGGGAAGTCGACGGCACAGAGCGTGGCCAGGGCGCCTCCCAGGCTGTGGCCGGTGGCGATCACGCGACCCGCCGGGGCGGAGAACCGGTCCTCGAGGGGCCCGCGCATCTCGTCGAACGTCCGCCCGTAGCCACGGTGGACCACCACTCCGGGCCGCCACTCGAGCGGATCGACGAGGAGATTGGCGAGGAGATCGTCGAGGTTCCCCGTCTCGGTGCCACGAAAGACGGCGAAACTCGTCCCCGTCCGGGGATCGCGGCAGACGAAGCCGTCGGCGGCGGAACGGACCGACAACAGCCGCCGGGTCTCGAGGGTGGCGAGGAGGTCGAAGCCGATCCGGCGCAGTTCCACCTCGATTCGTGGCGGCGGCGCGTAGGCCAGCCGCGACAGTTCGGCGCACACCAGATCGACGGCCACGTCCCCTGCATCGGCGGGCCACCACTCGAAGAACGGTCCGTCGGCAGCCGGAAAGAAGAGCTCGCCGCCGCGGGTGGTGGGGTGGTCCGCCATGGGAGGGACGCCTCAGTGGTCCCGGGTGGTGCCGCCGCCGACCACCGCCAGGAGGAATCCGTCGTGCCCCTTGGCGTCGAGCGTCTGCAGGGCGGTGGCGGCGAGGTCCGTGCGGCCGGCGATCCACTCCATCATCCGGCGGATTCCCTGCACGCCCGGGTCGGGGCAGTCGGCGTCGGCCACGCGCCCCTCGCGGACGACGTTGTCGACCACGATGAGCGTGCCGGGCCGGGAGAGGGCCACGGCCCGCTCGAGGTACTCCCGCGATCGTTCCTTGTCGGCGTCGATGAACACCAGATCGAAGGGGGGCTCATCCCGGGAGATCGCCGCGTCGAGCCAGTCGAGCGCCGCCCCGGCGACCACCTCCACCGAGCCGCCCAAGCCCTCGGCTTCGAGCGAGCGCCGGGCCAGCGCTGCCCGACCCGCGTCGAGCTCGAGCGACACGATCCGGCCGCCCGGGGCGAGGCCGCGGGCGAGCCACACGGCCCCCGAGCCGCCGAGGGTGCCGATCTCGAGGGCCCGCCGTGCGCCGACGGCGAGGCCCAGGACCGAGAGGAGCCGGCCGAGGGGCTTGGCCACCGCGATCGCCGGCAGGCCGGCGGCGACGCTCGCCCGCTCGATCCCGTCGAGGGCCTCGTCGGGAGGGAGGAGAAAACGGCTCAAGGCGGCTTCGACTGCCGCGGCGGAACGGGGGCGGGGAGCGGGCGCGTCGGACATCGGGGTGCGGTCGGGCGAGCGGGGCCTGTCTCTTA
>CAWUOA010000064.1:0-12438 GCA_963923225.1 uncultured Planctomycetaceae bacterium | reverse complement strand
ACGTTGTCGAGGAAGTAGCGGTCGTGGGTCACGGCGACGACGGTGCCGGCGTACTCGGCGAGATGCTTCTCCAGCCAGTCGACGCTCTCGGCGTCGAGGTGATTGGTGGGCTCGTCGAGGAGGAGCATGTCGGGCTTCTCGAGGAGCAGCTTGCACAAGGCCACGCGACGCCGCTCGCCGCCGGACAGGTTGGTGACCGGCCAGTCCGCCGGCGGGAGGTTCATGGCGTCCATGGCGATCTCCACCTGGCGGTCGAGATCCCAGGCGTTCTTGGCCTCGATTTCGTCCTGGACCGACGCCTGCTCGGCGAGGAGCTTCTCCATCTCCTCCGGCTCGATCGGCTCGCCCAGACGGGCGTTGATGGCCTCGAAACGGGCCAGGATCGCCCGGGTCGGTCCGACGGCCTCCATGACGTTCTCGAACACCGTCTTCGACGGGTCGAGCTTCGGCTCCTGCTCGAGGTAGCCCACGGTGTAGCCGTCGGCGAGCCGGGCCTCTCCCTCGAACTCCTTGTCGATGCCCGCCATGATCTTCATGAGCGTGCTCTTGCCGGCGCCGTTGCGGCCGAGCAACCCGATCTTGGCGCCGGGGTAGAAGGCGAGGTTGATGTTCTTGAGCAGTTCCCGCTGGCCGAATTTCTTGGTCAGGTCGGTGATCTGGTAGATGAAGGCGGCGCCCATCGGTGGGAAAAACCTCGGGTGGCGGGTGCGGTCGGGGGCGGGCGTGGCGGGTCGGCATCGGGTACCGATCGAATCCCCCATCATAGCAATCGGCGGTGGTGCAGGCGCCCCGTCCCGTGGGTCCGACGCGCCCCGGGCCGTGCGACGGCGGGCCCCGGCCGCGGCGACGCGGGGGGCCGATGGACTGCCGGTCGGCGATGAACTACGATTCCGCGGCGGTTGCCGCACGCGTCGTCCCCGGAGGGCCGCTGCGGGCCCCAGAAGAGGAGAATCCGACACCATGGCCGGCTACGCACACCCCGAGGTTCTTGTCTCCACCGAGTGGGTGGCCGAGCACGCCCACGATCCGAACGTCCGGATCGTCGAGTCCAACGAGGATCGCGCGCTCTATACGCAGGGACACGTCGCCGGGGCGGTGGAGATCGACTGGCAGGTCGACCTCCAGGACCAGGTCCGGCGCGATTACGTCGACCGGGCCGGCTTCGAGAAGCTCTGTCGGGACAACGGCATCTCCAACGACACCACCGTGGTTTTCTACGGCGACAAGAACAACTGGTGGGCCTGCTACGCGTTCTGGGTCTTCAAGCTCTACGGCCACAAGGACTGCCGCATCATGAACGGCGGCCGGAAGAAGTGGCAACTCGAGGGTCGGCCCTGGTCGACCGACCGTGTCCAGCCGAAGCACGGTCACTACACCGCCCCGGAACAGGACGGCTCCGTCCGCGCCCTCCGTGACGAGGTCCTCAAGCATCAGAAGGCGGGGCGTTCGCTGGTGGACGTCCGTTCGCCCGAGGAATACTGCGGCGATCGGCTCCACATGCCCGACTACCCCAACGAGGGCGCCCTCCGCGGTGGGCACATCCCCGGCGCCGTGAACATCCCCTGGCCGCTGTCGGTCAACGAGGACGGCACGTTCAAGACGGCGAAGGAACTCGAAAAACTCTACGTGAAGGGAAACGGCCTGAAGCGCCGCTCCCCCACGATCGCCTACTGCCGCATCGGCGAGCGGTCGAGCCTCACCTGGTTCGTGCTCACCTATCTCCTCGGCTTCGCCAAGGTCAAGAATTACGACGGCTCCTGGATGGAGTGGGGGAACTGCGTCGGCGTGCCGGTGGTGAAGGGCAAGACCCCCGACGGCTCCGACTCCTGATCCCCGCAGCCGTTCCACGTCGGCGTTTCCTCCACCTCCTTCCCACTCCGCCGCGCCGTCCATGAGCACCGCCGCCGAGAGGATCGACGCCATCGTCGACGAGTTCACCGACCTCGAGGGACGCGAGAAACTCGAACTCCTTCTCGAGTACGCCTCCGGACTCGCACCGCTCCCCGAGTCGATCGCGGCCAACCGCGGCGCCGCGGACCACCGTGTTCACGAATGCCAGACTCCGGTCTACCTGTGGCCGGAGGTGACCGGCGGGCAGGCGCGGCTGTGGGCCGAGGTGGCCCCCGAGGCCCCGACCGTGAAGGGATTCGTCGCCATCCTGGCCCGGGCCGTCGAGGGGCGGCCGGTCGAGGAGGTGCTCGCCATCGGCGACGACCTCGTCGACCGCACCGGGTTGGCGGGGGTGCTCGGCATCCTCCGCACCCGCGGCATGCGCGCCATCGTCGCCCACGCCAAACGCCGTCTGCTCGAGGCGTCCCGATCCCCGCAGGGAGGCCCGTCGTGAAGCGTCTCGTGGCCGGCGTCGACCTCGGCGGCACGGCGATCAACTACACCTTCCTCGACGACGCGGGGCGGTTCCTCCTCGACGGCCTCTGTGAGCACCCCGCGCGGAGCGTGGAGGGGCCGGAGGTGTGTCTCGCCCAGATCCTCGAGGGGCTCTCGGTCGCCGCCGGCCGCGCCGGCATCGACGTGGCGGACCTCGCCGCCATCGGCCTCGACACGCCCGGTCCGGCGAGCGCCTCGGGCGTGCTCAGCCGGCGCGGAAGCACGAACTTCGTCCACCCGGATTGGGCCGGCTTCGACATCCGGGCCGGAGTGGCGTCGCGAACCGGACTCCCGGTCACGTACCTCAACGACGGCAACGCCGCGGCCCTGTGGGGCCACTACGCCCTCTTCGGCGGCGACCCCGGACCGATCAGCGTGTCGGCGATCGTCGGCACGGGCCTCGGCGGAGGCGTGGTGCTGGGAGGGACGGCGGTGGCGGGCCGACACGGCTTCGGCGGCGAACTCGGGCACGTCCTCCTTCCGTGGACGCTGATCCCGGGCATCGATGGGCTCGAACCTCGCTGCAACTGCGGACGCGTCGGCGATCTCGAGTCGCTCTGCTCGCTGACGGCGATCCGGCGCACGCTCCTCCCCTGGTTCCTCTCCCGCAACCCCGGCCATCCGCTCGCGAAAGTCGCCGATCCCGGTGACGCGGCGAAGCGCGTCCGCGGACTCGCCGAGCGGGGCGACGAGCTCTGCCGTGACATCTTCCGGGTGCAGGCCCGGGCCCTCGGCCTGTTCTTCGACGAGATGATCAACGTCTTCGACCCCGACGCCCTGCTCGTCGGCGGCGGTGCGGTGGAGACGTCGGCCGAGTTCCGCGAATGGTTCCTCGCCGAGATCAGGGCCGGAATGCCCGAGCAGCGCGAGGAGCAGGCACGGATCCCGATCCACGTGATCCGCGACGGCGACACGGCCGGCGCCCGGGGCGCGGCGATCGAGGCCAGACGTCACCTCGGCTGAGCGGTGCCGACCGCACGCTCGCGGTGCTTCAGGCCACCCTGCCGCAGGCGGGCTCCGCCGCTTCCGGCATGTCCACCTGCCCGAGCACCGGCAGCACCACCATCCCGTCGGGCCGGACGCGGAGCGGAGACGGGGCTGGCACCGGCGGCGCCGACGGCAGGGGGCGCTTCGGCGGACCGAAGAGCGTCAGCCGGGCGGTGGCCAGGA
Organism: uncultured Planctomycetaceae bacterium; assembly: GCA_963923225.1. Lineage (GTDB taxonomy): Bacteria > Planctomycetota > Planctomycetia > Pirellulales > UBA1268 > QWOP01. The sequence goes on along the minus strand of CAWUOA010000064.1, from coordinate 8,883 downwards.
GTCCACCGAGGGAGCCGAAGGTCGCCTCGACCGCCGCGGGCTCGTAGCCGCAGTGGACCATGCAGTCGCCGCACTTCGGATTGCCGCTGGACCGGCCGTAGGCCGACCATTCGGTGTCTTCCATCAGCTCGCGGAACGAACCGACGTAGCCCTCGTCGAGAAGGTAGCAGGGGCGCTGCCAACCGAAGAGATTGTAGGTCGGCGTGCCCCACGGGCGGCATTCGAGGTCCCAGGCTCCTTTGAGGAACTCGAGGAACACCGGCGACTGGTTGAACTTCCAGCGCCGCGGAGCCCCTTCGAGAATCCGGGCGAAGAGCGACTGGCTGCGGCGCCGGGCGAGGAAGTGCTCCTGGTCGGGCGCCTTGGAGTAGGAATATCCGGGGGAAATCATCATCCCCTCGACACCGAGCGCCATCACCTCGTCGAAGAACTTCCGGTAGCGGGCGGGATCGGCGTCCGAGAAGAGCGTGGAGTTGGTCGTCACCCGGAATCCAGCCTTCCGCGCGGCCCGGATCGCGGACACGGCGACGTCGTACACCCCCTCGCGGCACACGGCGTGATCGTGCTCCTCGCGCGGTCCGTCGAGATGCACGGAGAAGGCGAGGTACGGGGAGGGGGTGAATCGCGGGAGCATCTCCTCGAGCTTCAGGGCGTTGGTGCAGAGATAGAGATAGCGTCGCCGGGCGACGATCCCGGCGACGATCTCCTCGATTTGCGGATGGAGCAGCGGTTCGCCGCCGGGGATGGAGACGATCGGCGCCCCGCATTCCTCGACCGCGCGGAAACACTGCTCGGGGGTGAGGTGGGAGCGGAGAATCTCCTTGGGATGCTGGATCTTGCCGCATCCGCCGCAGGCCAGATTGCAACGGAAGAGCGGCTCGAGCATCAGCACGAGCGGGTAGCGGTCGTTGCCGCGCAGACGCTGGCGGAGAACGTGGCCCACCACCGCGACCATCTGTCCGAAGGGAACGCTCATGCAACCTTCTCCCGCACGTGGACCATCGCCTGCGCGGCAGGCATCCTCTTTCCCGCCGCCACCGCCGGCCCCGAACCCGTCGCCCGCTCCACCGCGGTGCCTGCCCACCTGGCCAGCGCCATGAGCGGGAAGTAGAGGCGGTACCAGTGGTAGCGGAGGTAGAACACCTTCGGGAAACCGGTGCCGGTGAAGCCCGATTCCTCCCAGTCGCCGCCCGGAGTCTGGCGGTCGACGAGCCACTGCACGCCACGGCGTGCCTGGACCGACGCACCCCGCCCCGCCGCCAGGAGGCCGGCGACGGCCCAGGCGGTTTGCGAGGGGGTCGGTTCGCCGCGACCGGCGCGCTCGGGATGGGCGTAGCTGTCCGGAGACTCGCCCCAGCCCCCGCAGGGGCGCTGGTGGGCGGCGAGCCAGTCGGCGGCCGCAGTCACGGCGGGATCGTCGGCCGGCACCCCGACGGCACGGAGCCCCTCGATCGCCTGCCAGGCGCCGTAGACGTAATTCACGCCCCAGCGGCCGTACCACGAACCGTCCTCCTCCTGCGCTCCGCGCAGGTAGGCGACGGCACGATCGACGGAGGGGCGACCGAGCCGCAGCCCGATCCGGCCGAACGCCTCGAGCACGCGGCCCGCGAGGTCGGGCGAGCTCGGATCGATCATCGCGTTGTGGTCGGCGAAGGGCACCTTGCAGAGCAGTTCGCAGTTGTTGTCGCGGTCGAACGCGCCCCAGCCTCCGTCGGAGTTCTGCATCGCCTCGAGCCAGGCCCTGGCCCTGTCGATGGCGGACTCCACCCTGCCGATGCGACGACGCGCCCTCGGCGACTTGGCCGGGGCGCCCTCGAGCCAGGTCGCCAGTGCGATCACCACCATCGCCGTGTCATCGACGTCGGGATAGAAGCGGTTGGCGTATTCGAAGCACCACCCCGACGGAGCGACCGGGGCCGCCCGACGCACCCAATCGCCGGGCGTGCGGATCTCCTGGGAGAGGAGCCAGTCGACCGAGGCATCGAGTGAACGCGACGATCCGTCGTCATCTCGGATCCGCTCGGAGCTCCCGTCGCGGGCGGTCGAGGCGAGCCGTTCCACGGCCAGGGCCCGCAGCGACAGCGCCGTGTCCCACACCGGCGACCGGCAGGGCTCGATGCGCGTCGTGCCATCCTCTTCCTGCTCGATGAGCCCTTCGAGTTGCCGCCAGCATTCGGCGACCTCGGGGGAGTCGTCGGGGCATCCCATCGACCGCAGGGCCACGATGCTCCAGATGATCGGCGGGAAGATCGCCCCCAGCCCGTCGCTGCCGTCGAAACGTTCGAGCATCCAACGGCGGCAGGCGGCGACCGCCCGGCTGCGGAAGGGGCGGAATCCGAACGCGTCGCACCCCTTCAGGACACGATCGACGCCCCGGAAGAACCGGGCCCAGCCGTCGTCCCCGCCCACTTTCCCGAGCCTCGTGCGTCCGGGGGAATCGGAGAACAATTCCTCGATCCCGCCGCCGCGCGGGAGTTCCCGCACCGGCTTGAAGGCCCAGATCAGCGACAGCGGGACGATCATCGTCCGCGACCATGCCGACACCCGGTCGAGGTTGACCGGAAACCAGGAGGGGAGCAGGACCATCTCGGGGGGCACGGCCGGGCAATCGGCGTAGGACATCTGCCCGAGGGTGGCCAGGGCGATGCGCGTGAAGCTGTTCACGGCCCACGGTCCGCCGGCGGCGGCGATCGCCGTTCGGGCCCGGAGCATCGGCTCCGAATCGGGCGCGTGCCCGCAGATCTTGAGCGCGAGGTACGCTTTCACGCTCGCGCTGACGTCGACCGGACCGCCCGGATAGATCGCCCAGCCACCCGCGGGCGTCTGTTCCCGGAGGATGCGGCGCACGGCGCCCGGCACGTGCGGGGAGTCGAGTTTGCCCGCCCAGGCGAGGAGGAGGATGTACTCGCTCTCGAGGATCGTGTCCCCCTCGAGAGGGCCCCTCCAGTGTCCGTCCGCCGCCTGTCGCTCGCGCAGCCAGGCCGCGGTCGCCCGGCAGGCCCTGAACACCGTGGCGACGTCGTCCACCACGGGCTCCCGATCCGTTGCTCCGGACCCTTCCACGGCACCTCCCCGCCTCAGGTCGGAGGCGGGAAGCGTCCGCGGGGGGCTCTCCGTCAGCGAGTGCACGAAGCCGGTGCCGGCCTCGGGTCCTGTGTAGGTCATGCGCGCTTCCATGCTTCGGGCGGAAAGTCGTTTCCCGTCGTCCACGGGCTTTCGTCCGGCGGGGGGCGGGCGGCGGTCCTTCGCCCCCGGGGTTCCCCGCGTTCAGCGCAGAATAGGGAAACACGGAAATGCCAACAAGGTCGGCTGCGGGCCCCGAGGACCCCCGGAGGCGAAGCGCCCCATCGACGCACCCTGCCCACATCCTGAGCCCCCGGACTCCGGGAAAGCTGCGGTGAGATTGACGGCACGCCCGGGCGAACTGGGCGAGGCACGGAACCTGGGGCGACAGGCGTGGCGGACGGCGGCGTGGGCCGATCCTGCCGGCGGGCGGTCAATCAGGGGAAAGCGGCAGGGTGAACGTGACCCGCGTGCCCCCGCCGGGGCGGCTCTCGAGGGCGAGCGTGCCGTCGTTGGCATCGACGAAGCGCCAGGCCTTGGAGAGCCCGAGCCCGACGCCGCGGCCGGCCTCGCGTCCACTGAAAAAAGGATCGAACGCCCTCCGCACCGTGGCGGCGTCCATGCCGCGGCCGTCGTCGACGACGACGATGCGACAGCGGCGGCGGGGATCGCCGGCCCCGGCCGTCGCCGGCAGCGGCCCCTGAACCTCGACGGTGACCAGGCCCCCTTCGGCGACGGCCTCGATGCCGTTGGCCACCGCGGCCCGCACCGCCTCCGCGAGCATCGCGGCATCGACCCAGGCGGCGAGTGCCACGGGGGAAGATCGATGCGCGAGCCGCACCCTCCGCGACGAGGCCGGGGCCGCCGCCCCTTCCAGCACCGACGCGACGAGGGCGTCGGGGTCGACCCGCGCCGGTTGCGGCCGGGGGGGCCGGGCGAAGAGCATCAGGCCGCCGATGAGATCGCGTGCCCGGAACGCTTGATCGACGATCACCGACAAGCGCCGCCGCCGCTCGGGATCGCGCTCGTCGGCCAGCAGCGTCTGGGCCCGTGTGGCGATGTTGGCCAGCGGGTTGTTGATCTCATGGCCGGCACCGTAGGCCAGTTCGCGAATGGCCTCGATGCGCGCTGCGGCGACGCGTTCGGCGAACCGGGCCGAGGCCGCGCGGTGGGAGTCGGCGAGCCGGACGGCGGCCAGAAGGGTGCGTCCCTCCGGCGCAGGCGTCCCCGGGCCGACGCCCGGCGGCCCGGGCCGGTCGCCGCGGGAGAGCCGCTCCCATCGCGCGGCCGTGACGGCCGCCAGGTCGCCTCCGCCGTCCCGATCCGCGCCGATCCACTCCTGCCAGGCCCCCGGCGACACGTCGAGGAGGCCGGACTGAGACTCGGCAGCGACGATATCCTCCCCGAGAGCGGCCGCCGGCGCCCCTCCGTCGATCGGCTCGGCCGCCGAAGTTCCCCGACGGTGGCGCTCGCGGGCCCAGAGCCACAAGGCCGTGGCCGCGTCGGGAAATCCCCCGACAGTCCCATCCGTCTGACGAATCGAAGGGAACCGGGCGAGATATGGCCCGGCGCCCCCGTGGGAGATCACCGAGGCGAGGCCCGTCACCACCGACCGCGCGGCATCCCGACCGAGGCCGACGGCGCCGTCAGGGCCGGCCGAGAGAATCACCGCCTCGGCGAGACGGACACACGCCTCACGCGAAAGAGGCAGAAGCAGGGGCGGCCCACCGCCAGCGTCGACGCGCAACCGAACCCCGGAGGCCGCGGATCTATCCGGCCCCGACGCGTCCGCGGCCGATCCGATCGGACCGGAAACCGCCCCGGGCACACCCGGCCCTCTCGATCCTGGCTCGCTCGATCCCGGCACCAGAGGAGCCTCCGTGCCGGCGTGCCGAGAAACGAACGCCGGCCTTCGCGAAAGCACGGCGGACCTCCGCCGAGCCCGCGTGGCGCGCCGCGCTGCGGCGGCACGCCACGCGGGAGGTGGAATCAGGAGCCGGTGGCCACCGACTCGATGTCGAGGAGGGTGCAGATCCGATCGACGAGCACCTCCGCCTCGAACGGCTTCTGGAGGAACTCGTTGGCGCCGGAGGCCTTGAGCTCCTCGATCTTGTCCGGCTCGCACATGCCGGAGATGCAGATGATCCGCACCTCGTCCATGGTGGAGTCGCTGCGCACCCGCTGGCAGACTTCCTTGCCGTTGATGTCGGGCAGCATCACGTCGAGCACGATGAGGTCGGGACGATAATCCTTGACCATCATGCCGGCATCGAAGCCGTTGTTGACGCTACGGGTCTCGAAGCGGCCGTCCCGCTCGAGCACGTCGGTGATCAGTTCGACGAGATCCTGGTCGTCATCGACGACGAGAATCTTCCGCCGCCCGCTCTCGAGCGCGTCGGTGGGGATCCCGTTGTCGCGCATGAAAAGGAACAACTGATCGCGCGGGATCCGGCGGAACCGGCTCCCGGGAACGCGGAACCCCTTCAACTGACCGGAATCGAAGCAGCGAATGATCGTCTGCTGGCTGACCTTGCAGATCTTCGCGGCTTCGCCCGTCGTGTAGACAGTCTTCTGCATGTGCTTTACCACCCTCTCCCTAGCCGTGGTGCAGCTAGTCGAAACGGCGAACGGGCCGGAGCCTCTTCCACCAAGGCTCTCCCGACCGCCTAGGCCTCCTTGTTGCCTCGTCATCGAGGGCCGTGTCGAACCGGGACAGCGCCCGGCGACCGACCCACGTTCACCTCACCGCGACCGGATCGACCGGAGCGAGCGGACAGAGAGGATGGGGCGAACCACCGCGAGGGCCTCTTGCCCGTTCGCGTGCATCCGACCCCGGCTTCCTCCGTGACGCGAACTCCCGCCACCCGCGATTCGACGGTCGTGAAACCGCCGCGCCACGGGTTCCGGGGCAGGGGGGATGGATCGGGGAAAATCCTTTTTCCCGCGACCGCCTCCCTGCTTACCGTCCTTGCCTGTCGCCAACTCTACAGCCATCTTGCGCATTGAGTCAATATCGCCTCAGTCCGCGCAACTCCCTCTCACGCAACACCTTGGGCAAAGACCCCGAACCAACGAGCGACACGCCCCGCAACTTTCAGCGTCGTCAGCGGCGGCGAGGGAACGCACGGCTCAGGCGGGCGCCGCGGGGACGACGACCTCGAGGAGTTCGACCGCCGGGTGGCCACCGAGCGAGATCTGAGCCACCCGTCCCCATGTCGTCGGCGCCGCGACCCCGGGATCGGGCAACCTGCCGAACAGCGACTCGAGCCTCGGCCCCGGCCTGACCTCGAGAAGCCGCACGTCGTGCACCTCACGGAGCAGGCCGGCGTTGATGAGCACGCGGCCGAGGGGAATCCGCGCCGCGCGGATCGCCGCGGCGGTGGCGGCATCCACGTGGGTCAGGTCGATGCGCACGATACCGTACTGGACGACATCCCCGCGCGGGGACAAGAGAAGAATCTCACGGGCGTACCAGGGACCGTCGTCCACGGAGCCGCGGGGTCCGTCGGCCCGGGCCACCACCCGCAGTCCCAGAGGAGCGCCGTGGAATCGCTCCATCGCCACGGTCATGTGGCTGGCATGATCGAGCAGCCCGCGCGCCGGCTCGGGCACTTCCGAGGGATCGACGGCGCGAAACGTCGCGAAGCCGGGCCCCGGTTCGGCCACCAGGCGCACGAGCGCCGAGGCCCGCTCGACGGCACCGGCTGGGGAGGGACTCTGTTCGGCCACGGCGATTCCTGGCACGGGTGATCGGTGATCGGTCCCGCTGGGCGCGGAACGGAGGGACAAGGGCACGCTCCCAGGCCCGTTCGGGGGGCAGGAAGACCCCGCAGAGATTACGCAGCGGCGGTGGCGGGCTGCAACCGAACCGTGGCGCCGGCAGGCCCCTCGTCGGACCGGGGCCGTGTCAGGCGGGAGCCGACGCGATCCGCTCCGCGACCCCGCCCGGCACGGCCAGATCGAGAAGGAATCCGAGGACGGAGCGGAGGCGGGGCAGCGGGAAGGCGGCGACGGCGGCGATGGCCGCGGCCCGCTCCGCCTCGGCGATGGCCGCCGCCCGCGAGAAGACGTCGGCCCCGGAGAACAGGCGCCGCGCTTCGGCGATCACGCGGACGGCGTCGGGGGGATCGAGGGCGCCGGCGGCGAGCGACGCCAGTCGCTCCAAGTCACCCGCAGCCACACGCTCGCGGGCGAGCGCCCAGAGGAGGGTGGGGCGGCCGCCGAGGAGGTCGCCGGCCGCATGGCGGTCGTTCTCCGCATCGCCGGCCCAGTCCTTGAGGTCGTTGAGGATCTGGAAGCCGACGCCGACGTGCCGCGCGTAGCGCTCGAGCGGGCCGGCGCCGGCCGGAGCCAAACCCGCCAGACGGACGCCCAGCGCCAGCGACACCTCGAACGCGGGCGACGTCTTGAGCGCGTAGATCTCGATCGAATCGGCCACGGACAGCGATTTGTCGGCGGCGTCGCGCCACCACAACTCCGCCCCCTGCCCGCGCGAGAGACGCACGTGCGCTTCGGCGAGCATCGCCACCAGTTCGCCCCGGCATCCGGGCTCGATCCCTGGAAGCGTGGAGACGATGCGGTAGCCGAGTCCGAGCAGCGCGTCGCCGGTGTTGATCGCGACCGGAATCCCCACCTCTTCCTGGAGCGTCGAGCGGCCGTAACGCCGCCGGTCGGAATCCTCGATGTCGTCGTGGATCAGCGACGCCTTGTGGAACACCTCCACAGCCACCGCCGCGGCGCGGGATGCGGCGTGCGAGGCGGGCGGTGTCGGGACGGGCCCGCCCCTGTCCGCGACCACGGCGTCGTGGGCCGCGAGGGTGATGAACGGCCGGAGGAACTTTCCCCCGCGGCCGAGATAGTCGGCGGAGAGCATCGCGGCCGAATCGAGCGGCACCGGCTTCCCTTCGCGCCAGGCGAGGGCTTCCGCCACCCCCGCCTCCCCGACGACGCGGCCGAGCGCCTCGGGACGGAAGAGGCCGGCCGCTTCGCGGAGGAGCGGCAGATGGTCGGCACCTTCGGTCGACGTGCCCCCCGCACAGCCGAGGAGTCCGAGCACCCACTCGACGTCGAGGCACGCATGCGCCGCCGCCGAAGCGCAGTCGGCCGCGGAACCGCGGGGCATCCGCTCGAGACGGGCGGCGTCGGGATCGAAGGGCACGGCGGCGATCGGCAGGGCGAACGCCGGGAGCATCGCGAACGCCTTCTCGAGATGGGCCAGTCGCGCGACGCCGAGGATGCCGTCGTACTCTCCGGTGAGGAGGCCACCGATTCCGGCCATGGCCCGCGGCGTCGATTCCACCACCCAGCCCGCCTCGCGCGCGGCCGACCAGAGGGTGGCGATCACGCAGCCCGGCCCGCAGGTGTGCGGAGGCCGCGCGTCGCCGCCGTCGTCGCCGACCGCATCGACCAGAGGACAATCGGGCAGGAGCAGGAGGCGGCGTCCGGACGCCCCCGTGGCCAGCCGTCGTCGCCAGTGCTCCGACACGATCGCCACCATGGTCCAGCCGACGTGCTCGGGCCCCGCACCGGCCGCGGCCACCAGGTCGGCCGCCAGGGCCCCGAGACCGGCGGCGGCGCGGGCCTCCACGGGAACTCCCGTCCCGCGCCAGGCCGCGACCAGATCGGCGGCATGGCGGCGGAGACGCGTGCGAAGCGCCCGGTCCGCAGGACACCCGTGCCCCGTCGTGCCGGGCGCCGACCTCCGCCCGTCGCCGCCGGCCGGCACGGCCGTGGCGGCGGAACGGGATTCGGAGCGGTCTGCCACGGGGCGGTGCCTCGGTGTCGGGGGGAGGGGGGGCTGGACGTCGGGCGGAATGACGG
>CAWUOA010000063.1:0-12634 GCA_963923225.1 uncultured Planctomycetaceae bacterium | reverse complement strand
CCCGCAACTCCGAGTGGCCGAAGCGGAAGGCGACCTGGCTGTAGTCGAGGGTGACGTCGGCGTTGACGGCGCCGTCGTACATCACGAACAGCGGAATGTTGGGGGAGTGGCCGCGTGCGTACTGGTCGATGGCGACGTGCTGATACTCCATCTGGTTCACGAAGATCCCGTTCTGGAACATCTTCTCGAGGTTCCAGGAGATCTTCCCGGTGGCGTCGACCCAGTTGCCCAGGGCGTCGGTCCGCGGCAGGCCGTTGGCGCCGTTGATCGCGATCTGGAAGGAATGGGCGAACGCCTTCGTCGGATCGGCGGCTTGGTTTGCGGCGATCGACAGGATGATGTTCTCGATCTGCCAGTTGTGGTTCTCGTGCCAGACGTGGTGCATCGACGTCAGGCCGAAGTTCTCGTTGACGCGGCCGTCTCCAGCGACGTAGTGGTCGCCGATCGAGCGCAAGAGGATCTCCGAGAGGATCGCTCCGTTCGCCGGCAGGAGACCGGCGGCAGTGGGAGTGCCGGTGACGACGTCGATGTAGTCGCTCACGTACTTGGCGGTCGGCACGCTGCCGGCGGCAGGACGGCTGATGCCGGCGAAGCCGGCGAGCGGATCGACACGACCGGCGATGCCGGCGAGCGGATCGACGAGCATCGCCGCCACCCCGGCCTGGTTGAAGTGGGGAAGCATGTCGGCGATCAGGGCGTGGCCGGTCAGTTTCGGCTGGGTCCCCGCGGCGACCGGGTCGAGATCGAGAATCTGGCCCGCGGCCGTCCGGGCGCGGAGATTGCCGATGTCGTTCCAGGTGATGTCCGCCCGACCGGTCGTGACGACGTGCCTGCGGAGTTCGTTGAGGGTGGGGAGCGTGTTCGTGGTGAGCGTGACGGTGCCGTCGGGATTCGGGCGCTCGTACGGCGTCTGGAGAGTGTTGCCGTCGAGGAGATACATGCCCGGCACGTACTTGCCGCTCACCGGATCGATCACCCACTCGCGCAGGAGGTTCGTGACGTCGTCGTCCGAGCCGTACGTCTGGCTCTGGTCGATGTAGGGCGAGGTGGAGTTGACGTATTCGGGATTCGTCGGCCCGATGACGTCGTCCGCCGTGCCATACAGATTGTCGTAGCCAGGGCTGAGGATGTCGTCGGCGGTGCGGAACATGCCGTCACGGCCCGCCGCCTGCGGATTGTTGACGGTGGCCCGCGAGATCGAGAGCCGGGTCACGCCGTGGGCCGGATCGTAGAGCGGATCGGTCGGGTCGAGGGCGATGTAGATCTTGCTGCTCACGCCCCCGGTGGTGTTGCCCCCCTTGCCGATGAAGTCGAGGCCATGGTCGAAGAACTGCCCGAAGAGCACGCTCCAACCGGTGAGCGACGGGTCACCGGCGAGGGTGTTCAGGTTCCGGATGAAGTCGTCGACGAAATAGAGACCACCCGCCTGGGGCAGCCCGTTGGCGTCATAGCCCCCCACCTGCGGCTGTCCGGTGAGAATGTCGGTGATCTGGTAGATCGCATGATCGGTGATGGTACCGGGGGCAGCGGCCTCGACCCGGTTCATGGCGGCGTACGAATCGACCGCCTGGGAGATCATGCGCGGCGTCGAATCGTTCACCGTCGTGAACGGGTTGGCGTAGACCGCGGCGAGGTTCACGTTGCCCGTCATGTAGTTGCCGTAGTTGGCATTGCTGCTGCGGGCGAACGGGCTGAAGGCCGAACCCCAGGCGGCGGTGGCCGGGCTGCCGATGTTGTTGAACAGCCCCTGGACGTTACGCAGCCCGTACGGCTCCGACGGGCCGGCCGGCGTGGTCGCGGCGGTCGTGATCACCGGCGGCAGATAGGCCGCCCATGACGACGTCATGAGATTGAACGTGCCGAGCTGGCCGAGCTCCACGGGCAGCTTCGTGACCGGGTCGGTGTACCCGTAGATCGGCGTCCCGTTGGTGAGATACCGGACCGCCGTGACGATCGGCACGCTCGCCTGCGTATTCAGGAAGCCGAGGTCGTTACCGGTGATGGCGAATTGCTTCAGCATCGGGGCGTCGACCGCCGGGGCGAACGAAAGGTTCACGGAGGTGGTGAACACGCCCCCCACCGGATCGACGACGTCGTAGGTGAGCACGACGATGCCGTTGTAGTTCGCGCCCGGAGTGAGGGCGATCGAGCCATTGCCGAGGTCGATGACGGTGCCCGAGGAAGTGAGGTAGTTCTGCGCGGAGATGCCCGCGCCCTCGGGGTCGGTGAAGCCCTGCGTCAGGGAGGCGACCGGGATCAGGTAAGTGATGTCCTCGACGCCGGGAGCGAAGGTGGCCCGGGTGCCGGTGAGACGAGGAGCGTCGTTGCTGCCGAGGATGGGAAAGGTCACCGCGCCGGTGGTCCTGGTCGTACCGTCGGTGACGGCGACCGTGAACGTCTCCGAGGCCAGGGTTCCGTCGGCGAGCTGTTCGGTGGCGGCGAGCGTGTCGTTGAGGGTGTACGTGAGCGTGTCGAGGGTGGCGTTGATCTCTGCCGAGCCGTAGCTGCCCGCATGGCGGTAGCCGATCGCCGTGGCGACCCACCCGTTGGCGAGCAACCAGGCCGCATCGTAGGTCGGGGTCGTCTGGAGATCGGTCTTCGTGATGACTGCGACGGACACCGGCACGCCCGGCGTGCCGTTGAGAACCCCGCCCGCCTCGACGATCGTGTCGGGGACCGGAGCCGCGATGACGAGCGTCGGAGGGGAGATGAAGAGGAAGTTGAGCGTACTCGTCACCGAGACCGTCCCCGACGGGCCGGCGGCTGGGACGTCGGCGATCGTGTAGGTCAGCGCCGCCTGGCCGAGGTAGCCATTGCCGTTGACGGTGAAACTGCCGTCCGCATTGACGGTCACGGTCGGTGCGGACGCTCCTGGCGGAATCGTGCCCAGAGCGACGATGGCCGCGTTTCCGACGACCATCAGATCGCCTTCCGGGTCCGAGTAGCCCGCGACGAGATCGTTCGCCGCGAGCACGACCGGCGCGAGATTGTCGAGGTTGGGGAAAACGGTGGCGTTCCCGGTGAGGAGGGGGCCGTCGTTGGCACCGACGATCGCGAATTGCGCGGTGGCCTGGGCCTTGGCGTTGCCGGCGTCGCTGACCTGCACGAGGAACGCATCGGTGACCGCCTGGCCCTCCTTGAGGGCGTTGGTGACGACGAGGGCGTTGTTGAGGGCGTAGGAGAGGACGTTGGTCGCCACCGTGAGCGTGGCGGTGCCGTAGGTGCCGTTCTTGGTGTAGGAAGCGCCGCCGTTGCCAGTGCTCCACCCGTTGGCGGTGAGCCAAGCGGTGTCGTAACTGACGGCCGTCTCGACGTCGGCCTTGGTGAACGTGACCACCGAGCTTCCCAGCCCCGCTCCGGCCGCGCCGGCCTCGACGAGCCGCGCCGACGGCGCGGTGCCGGTGATCGTGGGGGGATCGTTGCGCCCCTGGATCGAGAAGGTGCCGGTGCCCTGACCGACCGCTCCGGCGCTGTCGCGCACCTGGACGACGAAACCGTCCGTCACTGTCTGGCCCGTCGTGAGGGCCTGTGTCGCCGCGCGGGCGTTGTCGAGGGTGTAGGCGAGCTGGTTCGTCGCCACGGTGAACACGGCGGTGCCGTAAGTGCCGCTCTTGGTGTAGGTCGCGCCGCCTGTGCCGACCGTCCATCCGTTGGCCGCGGTGAAGAACGCGGTGTCATACGACGGCAGCGGACTATCGACGTCGGCCCGGGTGAACAGGATCGACGAATTGGGCGTACCGGCCGCGCCTGCGATCGCCTCGACCAGCGTGGCGGTCGGCGTCCCGGGAGTGACGGTGGGGGCGTTGTTGACGGCGGTGATCGTCAACGCCTGCGTGAAGGTCGGGGCGCCGAGCCCGGTGAACGGCAGGTAGAAACTGACGATCCGGGTGTTCGTCACCGGATTCGTCGAGGTGGAGTCGTACTGCAGGGCCCGGAGCAACGCCTGGACCGCCGCCGCGGTGGCGGTGCCACCGGTCAGCGTATTGGTGAACGTGTACGCACCGGCCGAGGTAACGGAGTAGGTCCAGCTCACGCCGCCGAGCGTGAACGCCCCGGTCGCGTTGGCCGCCCCGGCGGCGGGGACGGTGACACCTCCGGTGATCGCCGCGGCGACGCCGTTGGTCGTCGCGCCGCCGACGCTGACGCGGTCGTTCACGTTCGCCGTGGCGAACGCCACCACCACCGCGCGGACGTTTTCCGTAGCGCTGATGGGAGTGACGACGACCCCGGGCTGCATGGCAACCTTCGCGGCCCCCTCGGTGTAGGCGAGGGTCACCGCGGCACCCGTCGCCGTGGCGAACTCGACCCCGATCGAGGCGCCGCCGACGACGATCACGCCATGGTCGTTCTCGGCCGCGGCACGGGCCAGGGCCGCACCGGAAAGCGGGACGCCGCGGACGATCGCCGAAAAGATCTCGCCTTCGTCACCGGCGCTGTCGCGCGGGCCGTTGAGCATGGCGTCGATGTGGTGGCCCGTCTCCTCGATGAGGACACTCTGCAGGAGCGGTTTCGACGCCGGGCCGGCGAGGAGGTCGGAGCGGATGAAGATCGTGGGGCCGGACGGCGTGTTCGCCGCGTAAGCACCTTCGTGGATCCCCATCAGCGACGGATCGAGCACCTGGATCCGCACGCCCAGTGCGGAAAAACCCTGAGACAGCCGAGACTCCAGTTGCGCCTCGCGCGCGTCGAACGACGACTGGGTGGAGCCTGCATGGCCGAAGACGGAATCGAGCGTGGCATCGAGCGACTGGACATGGCTGATGGCGAGCGCCGGATCGACGCCCGCGGCGGCGAGCACGACGTCGGTGTCGTTGGCCAGCGAGGCGGACGGAATCGTGATCGGGCCGAACGCGTTGTACGCCAGCGCGAGACGCGGTTCGAGGCTCTCGGCGACGCGACGGGCGTTGCTCCTACGCCGCGCGTGCCGCCTCGACCGCCGCTGGGTGAAGGAGTGCCCGAACCGCCGCGACGACCACAGGTCGCTCACCGAGGAGAGAAGGAAGCGAGCGAACCGAAGCGACGAGCATCGCATGGAAGGACCATCCTGATGAAACGAGACAAGACGATGGAAAAACGTGGAGGGGACCGGGAGCAACCGAGAAGCGGGGTCGACGTACGACGGTTGGATCCCAGGCTTTGACGAAGCGTTTCGAAGAGCGGGAATCTGCAAAAGCAGAAAGTCATAGCAGCGCTGCCAAGGAGCGGCAATCATCCACCCCCCCCACCGGGTGACTTTTTCGCTGCTTTTGCACCTGGCGCGCGTGACGGAGAGGCGTCCCGTCTCTCGATGGACGGGTCGCTCCAGCCGATGGGCGAACGCCCTTCCGCCCGGCCGCTGGACGCCGGAGCGGCCCCAGGCGCGTCGCCGGCGGGCCCGATCAGGCCATGATCTGGCGGATCGGCTCGCCGTAGTCGCTCTCCAGCCGTTTGCGGCCGGGGATCTCCAGGCGTCTGGGGTCGAGGCCCAGAAGCGAATAGACGGTGGCGTGGAGATCGGTGACGTAGTGGGGATGCTCCACGGCGTGGAAGCCGAGCTCGTCGGTGGCGCCGTGGATCCCCGGCTTGATCCCCGCGCCGGCGAGCCAGACGGTGAAGCCGTGCGGATGGTGGTCGCGGCCGGTGGCGGCCTTGTTGAACATGCCGTTCTCCACCGCCGGCGTGCGGCCGAACTCCGTGGCGCAGACCACGAGGGTGCTCTCGAACATCCCGCGCCGCTTGAGGTCGGCGAGCAGCCCCGCCACCGGCCTGTCGATGCGGGCGAACGACCGGCCGTGGTTGGTCTTGAGATCGGAGTGGGAATCCCACTCGCCGTAGTCGCTCAAGTAGACGAGCGTGAACCGCACGCCGCGCTCCGCGAGCCGGCGCGCCGCCAGGCAGCGCCGGGCCTGAGTGTCGGTGACGGGATCGCCGACGCCGTAGAGCCCGAGCGTCTCCTCCGTCTCGGCCGCGAGATCGAGGGCGGAGGGGACCGAATCCTGCATCCGGAAGGCGAGCTCGTAGGAGGCGATCCGGGCCCTGAGGGCGTCGTCGTCGGGATGCTCGGCGGCGGCGAGGCGGTTGAGCCGGCCGAGGAAGTCGAGCTCGCCACGCTGCTCGGCACGCGAGACGTCGGCGGCGCGGCGGCCGAAGGCGAGCGGATTGGCGGGGTCGAGGTGGAGGTGGACGCCGTCGTGGGCAGGGCCGAGGTAGAGGCCGTCGAAGTTCTCGCGGACGCGCTGATCCTTGAACTCCCCCAGGAAGACGAACTGGGGGAGATTCTCGTCGAGCGTGCCGAGTCCCCAGTGGATCCAGGAGCCGATCACCGGCTCCGGCGCGTCGAGCTTGTGCCGGCCGGTGTGCATCTGGAACTCGGCGGCGTGGTCGTTGTCGGTGGTCCACATCGACCGGACCACCGCCAGATCGTCGGCCCGCGCGGCCAGGCACGGCAGCCAATCGGCGACGTCGAGGCCCGTCTCGCCGTGTCGGCGGAAGCCGGTCTGGAGCGGGAAGATCGTCGAGTGGAGCTCGCGGTCGGTGCCCACGACCGACCGCGACCGGGCGAGGAACTCAGGCGCCTTCTGCGGATCGGGAAGGCCCGTCCGGGCGTAGGTCTTGCCCGCCATCGTCGTCAGCAGCGGCTTGGGATCGAACGACTCGAGATGACTCACGCCGCCGGAGAGGAAGATCCAGATCACGTTCGTCGCCCGGGGGGCGACGTGAGGCCCGCCTTCGGGGAGACCGGCAACGCTTCGCTCGCGCGCCAGGAGGCAGTCGAGGGCGATCCCGCCGGCACCGAGGCCGAGGGAGGAGAGGAACGACCGTCGCGACGGAATCCGGAACACGGGGCTCACCTCACCGTGACGAAATCGTTGTGGTTCATGAGGGCGTGGACCATTCCCGCGCGGGCCCGGACCACCGGCTCGGCCGCCCCCTCGGCGGCGAGCGTCGCGGCCTGACTGACGAGGAACTCGACCGACGCCGCCCGTTCGTCCTCCGTCGCCGGCCGGCCGAGGACCGTGACGAAGGCTTCCTCGACGAAGCGGGCCTCCGCGTCGGCTCCGCTCCCGGCCCGCCCGGAGAGCCGTGCCGCGAGCGCGGCGGCGAGCGAACGCGTGAGGTCGCTGTTGACCAGGGCCAGCGCCTGCTGTGGCTGCACCGAGGTGGTGCGCCGGTAGCAGTCGCCCGGATTCGGGGCGTCGAAGAGATCGAGGAACTCCATCTTCTCCTCGCCGTGATGCGAGAACCAAAGGCTGCGGCGCCGCGACGAGAGCCCCTGAGCCTGCTCGATCTCCGGGCCGCCACGCGTGGTGTCGAGCTCGCCGGCCACCGCCAGCAGGCTGTCGCGCACCACTTCCGCCTCCATCCGCGTCGCCGGGAAACGCCACAACGTACGGTTCTCTCGATCGACCGCCGCCGACCGACGCCCCTCGGGCGTGGCCGGCACGCCGCTGGCCATCCGGTAGGCGGCGCTGGTGACGATGAGCCTGTGGAGGTGCTTCATCGACCATCCCGAATCGACGAACTCGCAGGCCAGCCAGTCGAGGAGGGCCGGCTGGGTGGGACGGACGCCGTTGCGGCCGAAGTCGGCGGTGGTGGCGACCAGCGGCTCTCCGAAGTGCCAACCCCAGAGATGATTGACCGCCACCCGGGCGGTGAGGGGGTTGTCGGGCGAGGCGATCCAACGGGCCAGGGCGGTCCGCCTCCCCGTCGTCTCGCCGACGTACTTGGGGGAGAGCGGCGCGTACTCGGCCGCGGGCTCGGCCGATCGGGCCCGCTCGGCGGCCAGCGCCGCGGTGGCCGTCTCGAGTGAACGGCGTGCGCCGTCGAACGCCTTCGCCGCGTCGTCGCCGGCGGTGGCCGCCTGGGGGGACGCAGCCGCCCCGCGGGACACCAGCCCGCCCGCAGCCCGGGCGACGTCGCGCTCGGCGCCGGCGACGGCCGCCAGCGCCCGGCTCTCCGCCGCCGCCCGCTCCGCGTTCGCCGCGGCGGCGACGAGGGCCGCGACCTCGGGCTCCCCTTTCCTGTCCGCCGCGAGCGTGCCGTGGGAATAGCGGGCCATGTCAGCCGCCACGCGGGACTCGAAGGAAGCCAGCTCCCGCTCCGCCGCCTCGATCGCAGCCCCCCGCGCCGCCTCGTCGAGCGGCCCCAGCCGCGCGGCCTCCTCCGCCCGCGAGAGCGCGCCCAGCGCCCCCCGCAGCGCCGGATCGGACGCCTCGGCCGAGAGCACGAGCGACGTCGCCGGGGCCTGGCAGAACGGCGTCGCCGACCAGCCACCGGCCTCCACCACCTCCGTGGCGTCGCGATGAATCGGCTCCTCGAAGCGGAACGCCGCCACCTCGCGGCCGTCGGCGGCACGGAACAGGATCGCGTCGTAGGCCGCGACGGTGCCCGGACGGCAGTCGACGAACAGCCCGCGTTTGCCATCGTCCGCGGGCCGCCAGCCATTGATCGCCACCGGAAGCGAGTCGACCGGCACGCTGCCGTCGGCGAGGGAGCGCACCGAGAGGAGGGCGCCGTCACGGGCGAGATCGAGGCGGAGCGAGACCTCGAAACGGGACCGGCCGGCGGCGGGGTCGTAGCGGCCGACGACGGTCTCGACGAACCCGCCCGGCGCGTAGCTCTTGATCGATCCCTCCTCGAAGGCCACGAAGGCGCCGGTGGCGCCGCGTGCGATGTCGAGACCGAGTTGCAGGTTCGTGTGGCCGTCGTCGCGGATCTCCACCAGCCACGAGACGCTTCCCCCGTCGCCGACTTCCGCGATGTCGGGGAGCCTGTGCGACAGCGCCCTGCGGCCGGCCGCGGCGTCGAGGAGGAGCGACTGGCGTCCCTCGAGCGCCTCGGGCCCCGGCGCGGCCGTGGCCCGGGCTCCCGCGACGGCACGCCGCGCGGCCGCGATCGCGGAGGCGATCTCGTCGGCGGAGGGGCAGGGGAGGGGCGGCGCGGCACGGGCGGCATCGAGGGCGTCACGACGCGCCGCGCGTTCCTCGTCGATCACGAAGGGGCGCAGGCCGGGATAGGCGGCGGTGACCGGCAGCGCTCGGCGCTGCGGCGGCTCGGGAAGTCCGGGGAGGATCGCCGGGACGCCGGGCGCGACCGGCGGCCGGCCCTCGAGGCGGAGGCGGGCGTCCCCCTTGGCGAAGACGAAGGTTTCGGCGTCGAGTCCCTCGTCGCAGACGCGAACCAGTCCGGTCGAGATGGGACCGTAGCTCTTGGCGTAGACGTACTTTTCGAACGGCCCCGGATCCTTCTCCCCCGGCACCCGGTCGTGACGCAGTTCGAGCGGCTCGAAGAAGGCGCGGAAGCGGAAGTAATCCTCCTGGGAGACCGGATCGTACTTGTGGTCGTGGCACTGGGCACAGTTGAGCGAGAGGCCGAGGAACGCCTTGCCGACGTGCTCGACGAGGTCCTTCTTCCACGTCTCGTAATTCCATTTGAACCAGCTGCGCACGAGATATCCCGTGGCCACGACCCGCTCGAGGTCGTCGGGGCAGAGCTCGTCGGCGGCGAGCATCTCCACCACCATCCGGTCGTAGGGCACGTCGGCTTCGATCGAGCGCACGATCCAGTCGCGCCAGCGCCAGATCATCGGGTAACTGTTCATCACGTCGGGCACGGAGCGGCGGCCGTACCAGTCGCTGTAGCGCCACACGTCCATCCAGTGCCTCGCCATGCGCTCGGCATGGAGGGGCGAGGCGAGGAGCCTGTCGACGACGCGTTCGTACGCGTCGGGGGCGTCGTCGGCGAGGAACGCGCGGATCTCGTCCGCCGTGGGCGGGATACCGATCAGATCGAGCGTGACGCGGCGCAGGAGCGTCGCCCGGTCGGCCGCGTCCCGGGGTACGGTGCCGGCTTCGCGGCGGGCCGGCGCGAGGAGGGCGTCGATCGGGTGGACGTCGCCGGGGCCCCCGGGCAGCGGCGGCCGCACCGGCCGCACGAACGCCCAGTGACGCCGGGGATCCTCGTCGGCGACCTCGCCGGCCGGCCCTTCGGCACCGGCGGCGATCCAGCGGCGCAGGAGCTCGATCTCCTCGCCGGACAGCGGCGCGCCTTCCGGAGGCATCCGCTCCTCCGCGGCCGCCGCGCTCACCCGCCTGAGAAGCAGGCTCGCGTCGGCGTCGCCCGGCACGACGGCCGGCCCCGAGTCGCCGCCGGCCCTCGCCGCGGCCGCGGTGTCGAGACGCAGGCCGCCTTCGCGCTCGAGCGCCCCGTGACAGGGGACGCAGCGGGCGTGCAGCAACGTGCGGACGTCCGCCCCGCCGTTCCACTCGGCCGCGACGACGCGGCGGGGCCGCGCCGACGGCACGCCGGCGAGCATGGCGATGACGAGAGCGACCTGAAGACTGGCGCGCATGACACCATCCGCTCCATGGCTCCGCCGGACGGGCCCGAGGGTTCGTCGATCGGGCGCCGGCAGGATTCCCCGGGGCGGAGAGAGTCTACCCCGAGGCGCCGCGGGGGCGGCGCGGTGCCGGCAGCACGGGCGCGACCCTCGGCCCCACGTACTCCCGCACTCCCGCGGAGATCGTGAGCGTCGGCGGCTCGGGACCCGATCCATGGAAGCGGCCACGCCCGGTCGACGCCGCCCGCCCCGTGCCGCACGCCGGCCGTCTCGGAGACGGACGTCGCTCCTAGCGTCTGGCCGCCTGTCGCGCCGCCGGCCTCGAAGCCGGCCCCGCGGCCCCCGCCGACCGGACGCGCGGCTTGGCGGCCGCGACGCGTTTGGCCGGGCGTACGGCGCGCCGCGCGGCGGGGCGCGTCCACTCCCGGTCGAGCGACGCGCGCTGCACCTGCGGGAGTTCGAGGCCGCGGGCGATGTCGGCGGTCCTCCCCTCCACGACGAGACCGCGCGTCACGCCTCCCCCGGCGACCTTCAATCCGAGCCCCTCGAGCGACCGCCGGACGCCGCCGTAAGCCTCCTCGAAATCGCGTTTGCGCGAGTCGATGAGCGCTCGCCGATCGGCCAGCCGGGGAGTGGCGGCGGCCGCTCGCGGCCCGGCGATCCGTGGCGCCGAAGGACCGGCTCGACGACGTCCCTCCGGCTCGCCGAGCGTCATCACCACGCGCACGGTGACGTCACGTGGCGACCGCTCGAGCACGTCGCGCAGCGCACGATCAGACTTCCCGATCGCCGACGGCGAAGGGGAAGGCGACGAGGGGACGCGTGCCGGCATCGGAAGGCACCCGGGGACGAGAACGGCCGGGGAACAGGAGCCGCCGAGGCCGGATGCCACGACGGACTCCGGTCATCATCGGCTGCCGCGGGGCTTTTGTCGACCCGAACCCCGCGCTTTCCTGGCCCTTCTCTGGGCGGGAGGCGGCTTCGCCACGGGGGCGTGCCGAGCGGGCGGCGACGTGCGGAGCGTGCGGTGGACACGGGCCAGCCCCCGTCCCTGCCGCCCGACCGGCCCGTCGAGGCGGGTGCAGCTCTCGAGGAGGAGCGTCTCCAGATCGGCCACCGTGAGATCGCCCCCGCCATGGGCCTCGATGAGCAGCGCCGCGAGCCCCGCCACGATGGGCGTCGCCATCGACGTGCCGTCCCACGCCTCGTAGCCCCCTCCGATCACCGCCGACATCACCTGCTCCCCGGGGGCCACGAGCGCCGGAACCGACCACCGGCGCACCCCGTCCGCGATCCGCCCGCTGCCGCTGTAGGCCGCCACGCCGCCGTCACGTGCCGCCGCCCCGACGGAGAGGACTTCGGCGTAATTGCCGGGGCTGCGCGTCTTGCCGGCACCTTCGTTTCCGATCGCCACCACCGGCAGCACGCCGACGCGGCGCAGATCGCCGATCGTCTCCTGCATGCCGTCGACCCGGCCGGGGATCCCGGCCGAGAGGTTCACCACCTGCACCGACTCCTCCTGCCCGGCCCATTCCAGGGCCAGGACGAAGTCGGAGAGCATCCCCCGGCCGCCGGGGAGCATCACCGCGCCGACCGCCTTCGCCCCCGGCGCCACGCCGACGCGGCGTCCGCAGATCAGTCCGGCGACGTGGGTCCCGTGGCCGTCGGTGTCGATGCAGGACTCCGCGCGGATCACGGCGCCGCTCACCGGGTCGAAGCGCACCACCGCGTCCACGGCCCCTTCGAGCTCGGGATGCGAGCCGTCGATGCCGGTGTCGAGCACCGCGACCGTGACGCCGGCGCCCGTGGCCGAGAGTCGAGCGCGAGTGCGGCCACCGAGGCCGATGCGGCCGAGATGCCAGAGATCGGCGGCTGCCGGCCGCACCTTCGACGCCCCGGGGGAACGCCGCACCGGACGAATGAGATCGATCGCCCGGTCGCGGAGCACCACCAGCGCCGGCTGGTCGCGGCCGAGCCTCTCGGCGTCGTCCGGGGCCATCTCGATCAGCTGGATGCCGGTCAGCGGGGTCTCGGCGCCGCCGCGCACGAGCGTGCCCCGGTAGTCGCGCACCATCGCGTCGAGATCGAGCGATCGGCGGTCGCGTCGTCTCAGCGAGCGCACCTCGGCCACCCGTTCGGCCCTCCCGTGCCGCGCCACCGAGCGGACGCGTCCGTCGATCTCCTCGACCTCCGATCGCCTGGGCCTCACCAGGTACCGGGCGAGTTCGCCTTCTCCCGCATCCGCCCGTTCCCGAACCGTCCGCCGCCCCTGCCATCGCCGCCGTGCCATCACCGCTCCCGCCTCGCATGAAGTGA
>CAWUOA010000062.1:0-12644 GCA_963923225.1 uncultured Planctomycetaceae bacterium | reverse complement strand
CGCGAGTTCCTCGACGCGGCGCACCAGCGCCGAGCCGACGATCGCGCCGTCGGCGACCTTCGAAAGCGCCGCCACCTGCTCGGGACCGCTCACGCCGAAGCCGACGAGCACCGGCACGCTCGCCTTCGAGCGGAGCCACGCCACCCGGTCGACGAGCCCCGCGGGAAGCTCGGTGCGGGCGCCGGTGACGCCGGCCACGCTCACGCAGTAGAGGAAGCCGGTGCTGCGGCGGGCGATCGCCTCGGCCCTGTCGGGCGGCGTCGTCGGCGTGACGAGGCGCACGAGCGCCAGATCCGCCCCGCGGCAGGCGGCGTCGAGGAGATCGCTCTCCTCGAGGGGGAGATCGGGGACGACCAGGCCCGCCAGGCCCGCGGCCGAGGCGTCGGCCACGAAGCGGTCGATGCCGCGGCGGAAGATGATCGAGTAGCTCACCATCGCCAGGATCGGCATCGTCACGCGGGCGGAGGCCTTCCCCGCCATCTCGAAGAACTTCTCGAGCGTGAAGCCGGAGGCGAGGGCCCGCGTGTACGAGGCCTGGATCACCGGGCCGTCGGCGATGGGGTCGCTGTAGGGCACGCCCAGCTCGCAGACGGCGGCGCCGGCACGATCGAGGGCCTCGAGGATCGCGAGGGTGGTGTCGAGGTCGGGGTCGCCCGCGGCGACGAACGGCGCGAGCGCCTTGCGGCCGTCGGCGAAGAGGGCGGCGAAGCGGTCGGCGAGGCGTTTCGGGGTGTGCATCGGTGTCGCGGAGGGGTTCACGAATGGGTGCTCCCGACGCCGGAGGCACGGAGGCGGGCGATCTCGGCGGCGTCCTTCTCGCCGCGGCCGGAGAGGCAGACGACGACATGCTCGCTCGCCGGCCGCCTGGCCGCCTCCTTCACCGCCCAGGCGATGGCGTGGGAGCTTTCGAGGGCGGGGAGGATCCCCTCGCGGCGGGCCACGAGGTCGAAGGCGTCGAGCGCCTCGGCGTCGGTGACGCTCGTGTACTCGACGCGGCCGGTGTCGTGCCACCAGGCATGCTCCGGGCCGACGCCGGGATAGTCGAGGCCCGCGGAGACCGAATGGACGTCCGCGGTCTGGCCGTCGGCGTCCTGGAGGACGTAGGAGAGGCTGCCGTGGAGGATGCCGGCGTTGCCGTAGGAGAGGCTGGCGGCGTGGTCACCCGCCTTCGCGGACCTCCCCCCGGCCTCGACGCCGACCAGGCGGATGCCGGGGCGGTCGACGAGGGGATGGAACATGCCCGCTGCGTTGCTGCCGCCGCCGACGCAGGCCACGACGCAGTCGGGGTCCCGGCCGAGCTCCTCCTGGCAGAAACGGATCGTCTCCCGGCCGATCACCGACTGGAAATCGCGGACGATCCGGGGGAAGGGATGGGGCCCCACGACCGAGCCGATGATGTAGTGGGTCGTCTCGACCGAGCCCATCCAGTCGCGCATCGCCTCGTTGATGGCGTCGCGGAGGGTGCGCGAGCCGCTCTCGACCGGCCGCACCTCCGCCCCCATCATCTTCATGCTGCGGACGTTCGGCTCCTGGCGGCGGACGTCCTCCGCCCCCATGTAGACGACGCACTCGAGGCCGAAGCGGGCGCAGGCCGTGGCGGTGGCGACGCCGTGCTGGCCGGCGCCGGTCTCGGCGATGATCCGCGACTTGCCCATCCGCATCGCGAGCAGGCCCTGGCCGAGGGTGTTGTTGATCTTGTGGGCGCCGGTGTGGCTCAGGTCCTCACGCTTGAACCAGATCTTCGCGCCGCCGGCGTGCTCGGTGAGCCGCTTGGCGAAGAGCAGCGGCGTGGGCCGGCCCACGAACGCCGCCTGGAGCTTGTCGAGCTCCGCATGGAACGCCGGATCGGCCATCGCCTCTTCGTACGCCGCGGTGAGCTGGTCGAGCGCCGCGGAGAGCGTCTCGGGGACGTACCGGCCGCCGAAAGTCCCGAAGCGGCCGTGGGCGTCCGGCACCTGCGAGATGCCGCCGGGGGGGAGCGGAGGGCGGGCGGTGGAAGGGGGCATCGGCGGGCTCCGGGCTCGTGAACTGGCGACTCGGTCGATTGTAGCCACCCCGACCGCTGCTACCATCCAGGGCTCTCCCCCCGCGAGACCCTCCATGCCGGAGCTCCCCGAAGTCGAGACGATGCGGCGCGGGATCGCGGCGCTGTCCGGATCACGGATCGCCGAGGCCCGCTTCCCCTCGCGCGGCTGCCGGGCCCTGGCCATCTCGCCGCGGCCCGATCGTCTCGCGGGCCGGCTCCGCGGCGCGCGGCTCGGTGCCATCGAGCGCCACGGCAAACGCGTGTCGATCGGGATCGCGTCGATGCACGGTGACGGGCCGGCCTGGCTCGTCGTCGAGCCGCGGATGACCGGCCTGCTCCTGGTGGCCGATCCTCCCACCGCGAAGCACCTCCGCATGGAGCTCCTCCTCGAGGCGCCCGCGCCCCATCCGGCGCTGCGTTTCTGGGACCAGCGCGGCCTGGGCACGATTCGGCTCGTCGACGCGGCGGGCCTCGAGCGTGCCTGCGGGCCTCGCGTCCTCGGTCCCGACGGGCTCACCGTCACCTCGGCGGCGCTCGCCGAGCGGCTCGCGGAGTCGCGCCGGGCGATCAAGGTCGCTCTCCTCGACCAGCGCGTGGTCGCCGGCATCGGCAACATCTACGCCGCCGAGATCCTCCACCGGGCCGGCATCGACCCGCGGACGCCCTGCCGCAGGCTCTCGAGCGCCGACGTCGAGGGGATCGCCGCCGCCGCACGTCGGATTCTCGCGGCCGCCGTCGCCCACGAGGGCTCGAGCATCGGCGACGAGCTCTACCGCACCGCCGACAACCGCAAGGGGCGCTTCCAGCGGCTCCACCGCGTCTACGGCCGGGAGGGGGAGAGCTGCCGGGGCTGCGGGGGCCGGGTCGAGCGGATCGTGCAGGCCCAGCGATCGACCTTCTTTTGTGCCACGTGCCAGCCGAAGCACCCGCGCCGCGGGTTGGTGCGGCGCCGCGAGAACGCATAGGCTTGAGGATCGTTTCCGCTCGCGAAATCCCCGGCAGGAGTCATGCCATGCGTTCCAACGCCCGTCGCGCCGCCACGCTCGACCGCCGCCGCTTCCTCTCCGTGGCCGGTGCCTCGGCCGTCGCGGCCGGCCTGTCGCCGAGCCTGCTGCGCGCCGCCGAGCCGACCGCCGCGAGCACCGCCGAGTCGATCGCGCAGACGCTCCACGCCTCCCTGACACCGGCGCAGCGCGAGAAGATCTGCTTCGCCTGGGACCACGTGCATCCGAAGTTCGGCCTGCTCCGCTCGCGCGTCGGCAACAACTGGAACGTCACCGACCCCGAGGTGGCGAGCGACTTCTACACCCCCGACCAGCGGCGCATGGTCCGCGACGTCTTCGAGCAGCTCGTCCGGCCGGAGTGGCACGCCCGCTACGACAAGCAGATGGAGGACGACTGCGGCGGCTTCGGACACGCCCAGTCGATCGCGCTGCTCGGCGAGCCGGGGAGCGGGAAGTTCCAGTTCCTCCTCACCGGCCGCCACATGACGCTCCGCTGCGACGGCGATTCGTCCGAGCACGTCGCCTTCGGCGGGCCGATCTTCTACGGACACGACACCGGCGGGTTCAACGAACCGGCCGACCATGCCGGGAACGTCTTCTGGTCCCAAGCCGTCGCCGCCAATGGTGTTGCGAAGATGCTCGACCAGCGGCAGCGCCAGGAGGCGCTGGTGGCGAAGTCGCCCGCGGAGAACGCCGTCGCGTTTCGCGGCGACGGAGCCATCCCCGGCCTGCCGGTCTCCGAGCTCTCGGCCGACCAGCGCGGCGAGCTCGAGCGCGTCCTCGGCCAGCTCCTCGAGCCCTTCCGCGCCGGCGACGCCGCCGAGGCCCGCGCGTGTCTGGCCGCCCAGGGGGGCCTCGACCGCTGCCGGCTCGCCTTCTTCCGCGACGGCGACGTCGGCAACGACGGCGTGTGGGACAACTGGCGTCTCGAGGGCCCGGCGTTCGTCTGGTATTTCCGCGGCAATCCCCACGTCCACGTGTGGGTCAACGTCGCCGACACCCCCACCGTCGCCACCAACGCGTGATGGTCGAAAGCCCGACCTCGAGACGCACCATGAACGACATCTGCATCGTCGGCGGCGGGATCATCGGGCTCTCGCTGGCGAGGGAACTGGCCGGCCGGGGCTTCCGAGTCCGCGTGCTCGCCCGCGAGCGAGGCGCCCGGACGACCACCTGGGCCGCGGCCGGCATCCTGCCGCCGGCGCCGCTGTGGCGCGACTGCCCCCCCTCCGACGCCCTCACCGCCTGGAGCGACGCGCTCCACCGGGAGTGGTCGAGGGAGCTCCGCGAGGAGACGGGGATCGACAACGGCCTCCTCCCCTCCGGCGGCCTCCATCTGGCCCGCTCTCCGGCCGGCAAGGCGGCGCTCGAAGCGGACCATGACCGCTGGCAGTCGCGTGGGGCCGAGGCGCGGCTGCTGGATCGGGGTGAGCTTTTCGACCTCGAGCCCGCGCTGGCGCGGGGACGCGACGCGTCCGCGATCCTCGGGGCCATGCTCCTGCCGGGAGAGATGCAGATCCGGCCGTCGAGGCACCTCGACGCGCTCGAGGCGTCGTGCCGGAAGCGCGGGGTCTCGATCGAGGAGGCCGACGTGCGGCAACTCGTGCTCCGCGGCCATTCGCTCGAGCGCGTGATCACCGCCACGGGGGAAGTCCGGGCCGGCACGTGGATCGTCGCCGCCGGCGCGTGGACGGGAGGCCTGCTCCGCCCGTTCGGCCTGGAGATCGACACCCGCCCCATCCGGGGGCAGATCGTCCTCATGCGCCTCGCCGCCCCGGTGCTCGGTCGGATCGTCAACCGGGGCCTCGAATACCTCGTGCAGCGGCCCGACGGACGATTGCTGGTCGGCTCGACGATCGAGGACGTGGGATTCACCCCGGAGACCACCCCCGAGACGGTCGCGGAACTGGAGAACGTGGCCGCGAGCCTCCTCGGCGATCTCGTGCGGGGAGCCACGGTGGAGCGCACCTGGGCGGGACTGCGGCCGGGCTCGTTCGACGGGGCCCCGACGATCGGCCGCATCCCCGGGTACGACAACGTGCTCGTGTCCGCCGGCCACTTCCGTGCGGGGCTCCACCAGTCGACCGGCAGCGCGGTCTTGCTCGCCGATCTGCTCGCGGGCCGGCCCACGCACCTCGACATGGCCCCCTTCGCCGCGGACCGGCCGCATCCGGCGGCAGGGGCCGCACCCTACGCCTCGACGGCGTACTATCTCGCGCGGGCCGCGGCGGCCAACGGCTAGCCCGGCCCTCAGCCGGCGTCGGGATCGAGCCGCGCGTGGATCGCTTCGATGTCCATGGCGGTGAGACGCCGCCCACCGGCCGCCACCACCGCCACCAGATCGAGCAGGCGGACGAGCCGAGCGGGAGTCGCCGCCGCGATCTCGTGCAGCGCCCGCACCACGACGGCTTCGTCGAGGACCCCGTCGCCCAGTCGTGCCGCCACCAGCCGGCGGCTGTCGTCGAGCGTGAAGGGGGGCACCACGGCGCGGAGGCGCACCCGCGACGCGACCCGCTCGTCGCGGGAGGCGAGCGTGAGGAGCCGACCCCGCCCGGCGAGCACCAGCGCCCCGCTCCGGGCCGCGGTGGCGACCGCCGCGAGTTCCACGGGCGACCCGCCGTGGGCATCGTCGACGAGGAGCACGCCGGAACGATCGGGCCGGCCCGCGCGCTCGGCCGCCTCCGCCGCGCTCCCCGCGAGGGCGTGCGTCACGCCACGTGCGGCGAGCTCGGCGGCGAAGGCCTCGAGCACCAGCGTCTTGCCCATCCCCGCCGCGCCCACCAAGAGCACGATGCCCGCCGGCCCGTCGACGCCGTAGCGCAGCCTGGCCAGCGCCGCTTCCTGCGCCGGCGTGAGCGGCGACGGTACCTGCGGTGTTTCCGGAGCGCGGTGGGACGTCGTCACGATCGCCTCGCTCGTTCGCTCACGACGCGGCGGCGAACGTCACCGCCTCACCCACGACGACCAGCCCGATCGCCTCGAGGACGCGCTGGCGGGCGGGGCAGGGGGGGGCGTCGTCGCGGCGGACGAGGAGCACGCCGTCGCAGCCGAGCGCGGCGCGCTCCACCGCGGCGCGCCGCACCGGCCCGGGCTGGAACCAGGGCCCGGCATCGACCAGGACGACGTCGGCGGCCCGCGCCGCGCGCGCGGCGTCGCCGGCGAGGAACAGTGGCGAGCGATCGACGACCGCCACGCTGCGGCCACGCGCCCGCAACGCCGCGGCCACACCGGCGACGACGGTCGACCGACCCTCGCCATGACGGACGCCGGTGACCGCCACGACGTGTCGGCCTGCCGCGGCGGCGGCGTCGATCGAGTCGGCGAGCGCCCGCCACTCCTCGGGGACCGCGGCGAGGAGCCGGGCGACGACCTCGTCGATCGGTGCGCCGGCGGCGGCGCGCCGCAGCGGATCGGTGTCGGGCGCGGGCATCGCGTCCGGCGCGGTGGTGTCATCGGGCGCGCGAGAACCCTCGGCCCGCTCCGCCGGAGCCTCGGGGAGAGGCGCCCGCCGGGCGGCGCGGGACACGAATGCCCGATCGATCCAGTCGAGGGTCATCGTGTCACGCTCCCCGTCGTGTCGTCGATCGCGTCCCCGTCGCCGACGCGCTCGAGCGATTCCTGGCCATCGGTCATCGCGACGGTCTCCCGTGAACGCTCCTGCCAGCACACCGCGGCCCAGCAGGCCCCGGCGATGGCGGCGAGAAGCAAGGTCGACCCCATCGGAAAAGGGGGCCCCGAGCGGCGGCGGCCGGGTCGGCCGCGCGACGGAAGCCAACCCCTCGCCGAGGGCGGCGTCGCCGCATCGACCGAATCCCTCGGGCGGGAGGGCTCTCCGGCGTGAGCCGGGGATCGGTCCGTACTCGATTCGGATCGATCCGAGTCCGGCGGCGCGACGGGACGCGACGGATCCCGGCCGCTCTCGCCGACGGCGCAGCCGTCGACGGGGCCGCCGGCCGACCCGGCGGCGTCGAGCCGCGGAAACCTCGCGATCACCCTCATCGACGTGCGTCCACCCCCTCCGCCTGCCCAGGTCACCGCTTCTCGCGGCGCCTTCCATCCTGGCATCGACCGACCATCGACGGGCGCTCTAGCGGCATCCCGTCGGCCGTCCCCGCCAGCCGTGCCTCTCCCGCTGGGAACCCGAGCCCGCTCCGCGTCATCGGCAGTCTTTTCGCAGTATTCCCCTCCCTCCCGGTCGCCTATCATTGCCCGTCCCGCGCCATCGACGGCCGCCAGCATCCTCAGGATCCTCCCCGCCACCATGCCCACGCTTCCCCGCGAACGACGCCAGCAGGCCTTCCGCGACCTCCTCGCCACCCGCATCGCCGTCCTCGACGGCGCGATGGGGACGATGGTCCACGCCCTCGGGCTCGACGAGGCGGGGTTCCGCGGCACGGCGTTCCGGGACCATCCCCGCGATCTGAAGAATTGCATCGACGTGCTCTCGCTGACCCAGGGGGAGGCGATCCGCGGGATCCACGCCGCGTACCTCGAGGCGGGGGCCGACATCGTCGAGACGAACACCTTCGGGGCCACGAGTTTGGCGCTCGCCGACTTCGCCCTCGAGGACCGGGTGCGCGAGATGAACCTCGCCGCGGCGAAACTCGCGCGCGAGGCGGCCGACGCCATGACCGCGCGGACGCCCGACCGCCCGCGTTTCGTCGCCGGCTCGATCGGGCCGACCAACAAGCAGCTCTCCATCGCCGGCAACGTCAACGATCCCGGCCACCGCGACGTCACGTGGGACCAGATGGTCGCCAACTACGTCGCCCAGGTGGAAGCGCTCATCGAGGGGGACGTCGACGTCATCCTCGCCGAGACGGCATTCGACACGCTGGTCCTCAAGGCCTGCCTGTACGCCATCGAGGAGGCTTTCCGGAAGACCGGCGTCCGTCTGCCGGTGATGGCGTCGTTCACCGTGTTCGAGGGGGGGCGGACGCTGTCGGCCCAGACCGTCGAGGCCTGCTGGACGAGCCTTTCGCACGCCAACCTCACGAGCGTGGGGATCAACTGCGCCCTGGGCGCCGAGAAGCTCCGCACGCATCTGGCCGATCTGGCCCGCATCGCGCCGATCCCCGTCAGCTGCTACCCCAACGCCGGCCTCCCCAACGCCCTGGGCGGCTTCGACGAGACGCCGGCGATGATGGCCAAGGTCCTCGGCGACTTCGCCCGAGAGGGCTGGTTGAACGTCGTCGGCGGCTGCTGCGGCACGACGCCGGTCCACATCAAGGCGATCGCCGAAGCGGTGGCCCCCCATCCGCCGCGCGTGCCGCCCGCTCCCTCGACCGCGTCGCGCTACTCGGGCCTGGAGATGCTCGAGATCCGCCCCGAGAGCAGCTTCACCGTCATCGGCGAGCGGACGAACGTCGCCGGTTCCAAGGCCTTCGCCCGCCTCATCCGCGAGGAACGGTACGAGGAAGCCCTTTCCGTCGCCCGCCAGCAGGTGGAGAACGGCGCCAACATCATCGACGTCAACGTCGACGAGGCCCTCATCGACGGCCCCGCGGCGATGACCCGCTTCCTCACGCTCCTCTCGAGCGAGCCGGAGGTGGCACGGGTGCCGGTGATGGTCGACAGCTCCGACTGGCGCGTCCTCGAGGCCGGACTCAAGTGCCTCCAGGGGAAGGGGATCGTCAACTCGATCAGCCTCAAGGAGGGGGAGGAGGAGTTTCTCGCCAAGGCCGCCGCGATCCGCCGCTACGGCGCCGCCGTGGTGGTGATGGCCTTCGACGAGGAGGGGCAGGCGACCGACACCGAGCGGAAGGTCGCCATCTGCAGCCGCGCCTATCGGCTCCTGACCGAGAAGGCCGGCTTCGCCCCGCAGGACATCGTCTTCGACCCCAACATCCTCACCGTCGCCACGGGCATCGAGGAGCACGACCGCTACGCGCTCAACTTCATCGAGGCCACGCGCCGCATCAAGGAGGCGATGCCGTTGGTCAAGGTGTCGGGGGGGGTGAGCAACATCTCGTTCTCCTTCCGCGGAAACGATCCGGTCCGCGAGGCGATGCACGCCGCGTTCCTGTACCATGCCGTTCGCGCCGGGATGGAGATGGGGATCGTCAACGCCGGGCAGCTGGCGGTCTACGAGGAGATCGAGCCTGAGCTCCTCCTGCGCATCGAGGACGTCCTCTTCGCGCGCCGTCCCGACGCCACCGATCGGCTCGTGGAGTTGGCCGAGCAGGTCAAGCACCGCGGCACGGGCGACGCCGCCAAGGGGGAATCGTGGCGCGATCTGGACGTCGAAGCCCGTCTCCAGCACGCGCTGGTGAAGGGCGTCGCCGACTTCGTCGAGATCGACGTCGAGGAGGCCCGCGGCCGCTACGCCAAGAGCCTCGAGCTCATCGAGGGGCCGCTGATGAGCGGCATGCAGGTGGTGGGTGACCTCTTCGGCCAGGGGAAGATGTTCCTCCCCCAGGTGGTGAAGAGCGCCCGGGTGATGAAGCGGGCCGTCGAGTACCTCAAGCCCTTCATGGAGGCGGAGAAACAGGGCCTCGAACAGGCGGCGCGTGGCCGCGTGCTCATGGCCACGGTCCGTGGCGACGTCCACGACATCGGCAAGAACATCGTCGGCGTCGTCCTCGGCTGCAACGGCTACGAAGTCGTCGACATGGGGGTGATGATCCCGGCGGCGAAGATCGTCGAGGCGGCGAAGGCGGAGAAAGTCGACGCGGTGGGCCTCTCCGGCCTGATCACGCCGAGCCTCGAGGAGATGGTGCACGTCGCCGAGGAGTTCGAACGCGAGGGGCTCAAGATGCCGATCCTCATCGGCGGCGCCACCACGTCCGCCCGCCACACCGCGGTGAAGATCGCCCCCCGCTACTCCGGCGACGTGATCCACGTCCTCGACGCCTCGCGGGCCGCCGGCGTCGTCGAGAAGCTCGTCAATCCCGCCAGCCGCGAGGAGTACTCCCGGGCCAACCGGGCCGCGCAGGCCCGCGACGTGGAGAACTTCAAGCGCCGCCAGCAGGCCACGCTCGTGCCGCTGGCCGAGGCGCGGGCGAAGCGCTGGACGACCGACTGGGCCGCCGCGGAGATCGCCGTCCCGTCGTTCCTGGGAGTCGCCCGCCTCGACCCGATCGAGCTTTCGGAGCTCGTCCCGTTCATCGACTGGACCCCGTTCTTCCAGGCCTGGGAGCTCAAGGGGCGTTACCCGGCGATCCTCGACGATACGATAGTCGGCACCGAGGCGCGGAAGCTCCACGGCGACGCCACGAAGCTCCTCGACCGGATCCTCCGCGAGGGGAGCCTCCGGGCCCGCGGGGTGTACGGCTTCTTCGCCGCCAACTCCTCCGGGGACGACATCCTCCTCTACACCGACGAGAGCCGCACCAAGGAGTTCGGCCGGGTCCATACGCTCCGGCAGCAGTGGGAGCGGAAGGGGCAGGAGACCTACCACGCGCTGGCCGATTTCGTGGCGCCCGTGGAGAGCGGCCGCCGCGACTATCTCGGCGCCTTCGCCGTCACCGCCGGCCATGGCTGCGAGGAGCTCTGCGCCTCGTTCGACGCGGCGCACGACGATTACTCGTCGATCCTCGTCAAGGCGATCGCCGACCGCTTCGCCGAAGCCGCAGCCGAGTGGCTCCACGCCCGCGTCCGCCGCGAATGGGGCTACGGACGGGACGAGTCCCTCTCGGCGGAGGACCTGATCGAGGAGAAGTACCGCGGCATCCGTCCGGCGCCCGGCTATCCGGCCTGCCCCGACCACACCGAGAAGCGGACGCTCTTCTCCTGGCTCGATGCCCCCGGCGCCGCGGGGATGGACCTCACCGAGAGCTGCGCGATGACGCCGGCGGCGAGCGTCAGCGGCCTCTATTTCGCCTCCCCCGGCGCACGGTACTTCGCCGTCGACCGAATCTCGAAGGAGCAGGCCGAGGACTACGCCGCCAGGAAGGGGATGACCGTCGCCGAGGTGGAGCGCTGGCTCGCCCCCAACCTCGGCTACGATCCCGGCTGAGTCCCCCGAACGTCGGCCGCGGAGGGCCTTTGCCGGTGGTGACGCCTGCGCCGCCCCGTCAGTGCCGGTGACGCACCCCGGGAAGCAGCCGGGTGAACCGGCTTCCTCGGCCCGACCGAAGACGGGTTCGGAGGAGAACCATGCCCCGTCCCCGTGAGGTCCGCCCGTCCGCCGTCCCGGCCTCCGGCCAGGGCCCGGCCCCGCGGGATGCGGTCGGCCCCGCGGCGAAGGCGTCCGTGCCGACACCCGCACAGCCATCTGCGCCCGCCCCGCGCCGCCGCGGCCGCGTGATCCTCGACGTCGCCCCGGCGGAGGAGACCGGCCCGGCATCCAACGCCCTCTTCGTGGAGCGGTTCCTCCGTTACGCCACCCACGAGCGCGTCCTGGCCGCCAACACGCTCGAGGCCTACGGCCGCGACCTCCGCGACTTCACGCGATGGCTCGGTGGCCGCAACGCCGCCGCGCTCTCCGTCCGCGATCTCGGCGACTATCTGGCGTGGCTGGCCGACAAGGGCCTGGCCCGCTCGAGCGTCGCCCGGGCGGCGGCGACGCTGCGGGTCTTCTACGCCTTCCTCCAACTCGAGGGGAACGTCGCGGAGAGCCCCGCCGAGTTGCTCGCGGCCTCGCGCCGCGACGACACGATTCCCTGCACGCTCTCGGCCGAGCAGGTCGACCGGCTGCTGGCCGCCCCGAACGGCCGGACGCCGGCCGGTCAACGCGACAAGGCGCTCCTCGAGCTCCTTTACGCCACCGGCTGCCGGGCCTCCGAAGTGGCGGGCCTGCGGGTCACCGACGTCCACCTCCGAGAGTGCTTCTGCACCTGCCGGGGCAAGGGGAACAAGGAGCGCGTCGTGCCGCTCGGCACCCGGGCGGTGGCCGC
Source organism: uncultured Planctomycetaceae bacterium (assembly GCA_963923225.1). Taxonomy (GTDB): domain Bacteria; phylum Planctomycetota; class Planctomycetia; order Pirellulales; family UBA1268; genus QWOP01. The sequence goes on along the minus strand of CAWUOA010000062.1, from coordinate 777 downwards.
GGTCGGCGCGTGGCTCGACGGGCACCGGGGCTCGTTCGCGGTCCGGGCCGGGGGATCGCCCCCGTGGGCGATGCTCTCCTCCCGGGGCAACCGCCTCTCCCGGATGCGGATCTGGGAGATCGTGAAGGAGCACGCCCGCGCCTCGGGCGTGCCGACCGACATCGGTCCGCACACGCTCCGCCACAGCTTCGCCACGCATCTGGTGGCCGGGGGAGTCGACCTCCGCCACGTGCAGGAAATGCTCGGCCACGCGAGCATCGCCACGACGCAGCGTTACACCCACGTCGACGCCGGCAGGCTCAAGGGCGTGCACGGCCGCTTCCATCCACGGGGCTGAGCGACGGCCGGGGAGCGGCGCGGGGCCGGGGCTCAGTTCTTCTTCGGCGGCGTGAACTTGATCTTCCGGATCAGCTCCACCACCCGCCCGTCCTCGACCCGGCCGGAGACGGCGGTGATCGCCCGCACGACGTTGACGTACGTGAGGCCGTAGTCGCAGTCGAACTCCACTTCCGTCTTCTCGGCCAGCGAATTGGGGCCGGTGTCGTTGCCCACCAGGCCGATGATCCGTCGGCGCAGCTCGTCGAAGTCGGCGACGGGGGTGCCGTTCATGGCGATCGACTCGAGCGCCCCGTCCGGCCCGGCCGAGAGTTTCACGCGCACCGGCGGCACCTGCTGGTCGTCCGGCACCGCGGCGGCGGCGGCGGCGATCGGCATGCGGATGTCGAAATCCCCCTCCGGGGCCACCACCTTGAGGGAGAACATGAAGAACGAGATCAG
>CAWUOA010000061.1:0-12729 GCA_963923225.1 uncultured Planctomycetaceae bacterium | reverse complement strand
CGAGCCTGCCGGCCGAACCGGTGACGACGACGGTGCGTTCTGAGGAGGGCATGGCATGGCCTGACGGGAGGGGCAACTGGCCGCATGGTACCGCGCGGCCGCTCGACCGATCAGACCACGCGCCGCCCCGGCCTCCGCCAGAAGACCGTCTGCACGTCGCCGCCCAAGGCGGAGCGGCGCGTCACGGCCGTGCCGTTCATCTCCCACACGGTGACCGCGCCGGCGAGGTCGCGCCAGGCGAGGTCGGTGCGGCCGTCGCGGGGGCGGTCGACGGTGCCGACGATCGCCGTGCGGGAATCGCCGCCGATGACCGCCGACGAGAGGACCGTCGAGCCGTCCATGAGACGGACCATCACCGTGGCGTCGGGCCTGGACAGCGCCAGATCGTGGCGCCGGTCGCCGTTGAAATCGCCCGTCGCCACGACCGACCAGGTCGGATCGATCGCCAGCACGGCGGTGGAGACGGTCTTCGTCCCGTTCATGAGGGCCAGGACGGTCGTTCCGGTGGCCGTCCGCCAGAGGAGATCGGTGCGGCCGTCGCCGTCGGCGTCGTAGCCCGGTCCGGTCGACACCAGACGCGTCGAGGGATCGCCGCCGATCGCCGCCGTGGACTTCACGCCGAGTCCGTTCATCAGCCACATCGAGTCGATGCCCGAAGGACCGTGCCGCCAGACGAGGTCGTCGCGGCCGTCGCCGTCGTAATCGCCGCTGGCCTCGATCGACCAGGAGAGGTCGCCGCCGATGACGCGGTTGGACGCCATCACGCCGTTGCCACGCATCAGCCACAAGACGACGGCACCGGTGCCGGAGTGCCGCCAGGCGAGATCGGTGACGCCGTCCCCGTCGAAATCCCCCGCGGTGGCGAGCGACCAGGTGGCGTCGCCGCCGAGGGCGCGTCGGGCGACGACGTTCCCGGCGGCGTCGGTGAGCCAGCCCTGGTGCAGGCCGTTGGCGAGCACCCAGATCGTGTCGGCGGTGCCGTTGCCGTCGAGGTCGATGCCGTCCCGAACCACCGGAGCCATCGCCAGTTCGACGACCGTCCGGGCGAAGTTCACCGCCGACCCGACGTTCGGCGTCCGGCCGGCCGCCACGGCGCGGTCGATGGCCACCGTCGCCTGCTGCCAGACGAGCGTGTTGGTGCCGCCGCCGCCGTCGAGGATCCCGGGAAAGGTGACCTGCGGGCCCGTGAGGAGGAAGCGGTCGTCGGCGCTGCCACCCACCACCTGCTCCACCGACGTGCCCGCGTGCGTGACGCTGGCACCTCCGGCGGTCGCCACCACGCTCCCGAGCCGGACTTCGAGCGGCAGGGTGGTCGCGGAGAAGTCCATCCGATCGAAGCCTTCGTCGACGTTCTCCGTGACGGTGTCGTTGGCGAAGAGATCGGCGAACACGTATTCGTCGTCTCCCTTGCCACCGGCGAGCGTGTCGCTCCCCCAGCCGCCGAGGATCGTGTCCGCGCCGTCCCGGCCTTCGATCGTGTCGACGCCGTTGCCGCCGTCGAGGAGATCGTCGGCGGTCGAGCCGACGAGGGTGTCCCCGCCGGCGCGACCCTCGAACCACACGCCGACCGCACCGCCGGTGAGCCGGTCGTCGACCGTGCCGCCGATCACGTGGCGGACGTCGATGACGCCGCCGGTGCCGCTGGCCGGCACCGCAGCCACGAGGGCGGCACGCGACATGTCGACCGTGACGGCCGCGTTCCAGGCGGAGTAGTCGAGGGTGTCGAAGGACGTGCGGCTCCCTGCCGGGAAGCCGCCGCCTTCGAGGATGCCGGCGAAGGCCGCCCCGCTCGCGATCCGGAAGACGTCGGCGCCCGATCCGCCCCGGATCCTCTCGATGCCGTCGGTGACCGCGACGGTGAGGCTGTTCGGCCCGTAGGTCGCGACAAGCCGGCCGTCGGCGGTGAACGAGAAGAGGACGCCGGCGGCCGAGGTGAGGAGGAGTTGGTCGTTGCCGGCACCGGGGGCCTCCGACACCGTGCCTGTGAATCCCGCGTCGCCGATCGTGTAGACATCGTCGTCGGCGCCGCCGGCGAGGGTGTCGGCACCGGAGATTCCGGAGATCCGGTCGTTCCCGGCCCCGCCCGTGACTCGGTCGTTCCCGAGGCCGCCGTCGAGCGTGTCGTTGCCGCCCCGGCCATCGATGACGTCGGCCCCCGCGCCGCCGTCGATCCGGTCGTCGGTGGCGGCGCCCGAGAGGGTGTCGCCCCCCTTGCCACCGACGACGACGGTGAAGCCGCCGATCCCGCGCAGTCCGGTGGCGGTGCCGGCCGCGAGGTCGACGACGACGGCTCCGGCCCAGGCGGTCCAGGCCCCGGTGGGATCGGCGTAGCTGAGCGTGTTCTGGCCACCACCCGCGTCGATCGCCGCGGCGCTCGACGCACCGTCGCGGAGCACCACCGTGTCGGAGCCGGCACCGAGGCGGACCGACTCGACGACGGCGTTGCCGAAGGTGGTCGACGTTCCCGCCCCCGCCGACAGCGTGGTGCCGACGAGCGCCTCTCCGACCCGGAGGTTCTGTGCGTATCCGATCCGCGACGCGTCGAGCGTGTCGCTGCCGCCGCCGGCAGCCTCGACGATCGTGTTGATGCCCCCCGTGATGACTTGGTAGAGGTCGTCGCCCGGTCCGCCGACGAGCCGGTTGGTGCCGGTTCCGGGGAGCACGGTGTCGGCCCCGCCGTTCCCTTCGATGGTGTCGTCGCCGGCGTTCCCCACGATCCAGTCGGCCGCCCTTCCGCCGGAAAGCGTGTCGGCGCCGCCCGCTCCGACGAGCGTCACGGCCCCCGAGAAACCAGCCGCGTCGAAGACGTTCGCCGACTCGCCGCCGGTGAAGGATGCCCGCTCGACGGCGGCCACGGCATGCTCGCCCCAACTCGTCGCCACTCCGCCGAGCTTGTCGGGCACCCACACGGAGAGGGTCGCGTCGGTGAGGCGGGCGCTGGCGTCGGCGTTGAAAAAGAGCGTGTCGGTGCCGGCGTTGCCGTCGAGCGCGTCGGACCAGGCGCCCGTCGGCACGAGGTCGAACTCGCCGCCGAGCGAGCGATCGATGACGACCAGGACGTCGTCGCCGAGGCCCCCGGACACGCGATCGGCACCGGTGCCCCCGGCCAGGAGATCGGCGCCGCCCTCCCCGAGGAGCGTGTCGTCGTCGGCTCCGCCGAGGAGCACGTCGGGCCCGTCGCCACCGGAAATGGCGTCCTTCCCGGCTCCTCCGAGGGCGACATCGGTGCCGGCCGAGCCGAGGATCTTGTCCGCGCCCATGCCCCCGTCGATCCAGTTGAAGACACCCGTGCCGGCGACGAGGGTGTCGGTGCCGTCGTTGCCCAGGAGCGTGTCGCTCCCCTGGCCACCGCTGATCACGTCGTCCCCCTGCCGGCCGCGCAGCCAATCATCGCCGCCGAGGGGAGTGACGTCGGCAGGGAGGTCGTCGCCGTTGTCGCCATGGAGGAAGTCGGCTTCGGGCCCGCAGCCGCCGTCGATGAAGTCGTCGCCGTCCTCGCGCGTGCGGCCCTCCAGACCCGAGCCGAAACCGACGTCGACCGTCCAACCGCCGTGGAGATCGACGTTGGCGCCCGGGCCGTGCGGATCGACCGGCACGGCTCCCGCCACGCCGGCCGCGAGGCCTCCGGAAATGAGATCGGCGAGCCCCACGACACGGCCGCGGGCGACGACGGCCGCGGCGGCGGCGAGGGGAATCTCGAAGAGTGTCTCGTCGAGGCCGAGCGCCAGGAGCGTGGCGCCGGCGACCCGTTCGAGGCCCACCAGGAGGGTGCCGACCTTGTCGTCGACGAGCCTCCTCACGGTCGTGGTGTTGACGCCGACCAGGCCAGGGTCGATGCGAACGAGCGTCTGTCCGCCCGGCGATGCCTTGCTGAGATCGACCACCCCACCCGCGATCGCCACCGCGTACACCTCGCGCGGACCGACCACGGCGAGGTCGCCGACGGGGAACCACTTCGCCCCGGTGGCGTCGAGGAGCCCGCCGAGCTCGGTCCACACACGCGGGCCCGTGAGGAATCGCACCAGTCCGCCATCGGCGCGGATGCCCAGGAGGGTGCCGTCGTCGACGGCGTCGAGCGACACGATCGGGCTGTTCCCCGGCACCGCGCCGAAGGACTCGATGGCGCCGTCGCCGATCGTGAGCCGCCACAGGCCGGCCGTGCCGGCGGGGAGCCCGCGGGTGCCGTCGAGCGCGGTGCCGGTGACCCAGGCGATGCCGCCGCCGGTGACGGCGATGTCGCGGACGGCGATGCCTGCGAACTCGAGGGCGAGAACGGCCGACGGCGCCGCAGGGTCGAGCGACGAAAGGACCGCCTTGCCGCTGGCCCTTGAAGTTCCCAGCGCCCACAGGCCGGGGGGCCCTCCGGCCACCGTCGCCTGCGACGTTCCCCAGCCCGTCTCACCGGCCAGACGCACCGAATAACGTCCTTCGGGCAGGCCGTCGATCCGCCAGGCGCCCCGCTCGGCTCCGGTGACCGCGCCGTCGCCATCGAGGTCGATCGGCCCCGATCGCGTCGTGGCGACGACGGCCCCCGAGGCGTCGGTGACCTCGATCGAGCGGCCGGCGAGCCCGGGGGCGAGGGCGGGGTCGCCGCCGATGCCGAGGTCGTGCCACACCGTGCCCTCCAGACGCGTCGCCAGGGCGGCCTGGGCGATCGCACCGCCGGCGGGGCCGACGACGAAGTCGAAGACGAAGTCCCCTCCCGCCGAGCCGTTCCCCGAGGCGTAGCGGTCGCCGCCGGGGGTGGCGGGGGAGGGGTTCTTCCAGTCACCGTCGAGCAGTCCGCCGCCCGCCGTCGTCACCGAAGCGTCGTCGAGGACGACGCGGTAATGCCCCGTAGGCAGCGTCGTCTGGCCGAGCGGCTTGACGAACGAATACTCGAGTCGATTGGGAAGCGACGGGGTGCCGATCCAGTTCAGTTGGATCTCGGCTCCCGTCGATCCGTCGGCGCCGACGGAGAACAGCGTCGCACCGGCCCCGATCTTGCCCAGGGGCACGCCGGCACAGACCTCGAAGGCGATCCTCCCGAACGCCGAAGCCGGGGCGAGCGGGTCGAGTTGCTCCGCGCCGTCGGGCACGGGCGTCCAGCGGAGCAGGGCCTGCACCGCCCCCTCGCCGAGCAGCACGCGTTTGACCACGGGGAAGGCGTTCGCGGTGAAACGGAAGTCGAGGTCGGCAAGCGCGCCGCCCGAGGCGAGCGTGACGTCGTGCTGCTCCGGCGCGAGTGAGGCGCAGACGGGAAGGGAGGCGACACGGACGGAATAGGCCCCGGGGAGCAGGCCCTCGAAGACGTACGCGCCGCGCGCGTCGGTGAAGGCGACCGGCTCGTCGACGTCGTAGTCGTCGCCGCCGTCGAGATCGAGGTAGACGGGAATCCCCGCGGCGGGGCCGTTCGCCGCGTCGGCGACGCGGCCGGCGAGTCGGCCGGGGCGGTAGAAGCCCATCGCGAGGGCGAACGTCGGATGTGCCGCGTCGAGCGTGACCGCGACGCTCGTGAGCGTGCCGGGAGACGGTGTCCAGCCGCCCTTCGGCAGGGCACGCAGGGAGAGGAGGTAATCGCCCGCGACGAGCCCCTCGCGCTCGGGAAGCCGGACCTCGCCCCCATTCGTCGTCGCCGAGAGCGCCGGCTGGGTGCGGTCGCTGCGATTGCCGAGGACGAGGCCGAAGGCGCCGTCGGGATGCGGCGGACCCTCGCCGGGATCCATCGTGCCGTCGGCGTCGAGATCCTCGTAGATCGTGACGACGATCGAGCCGGGCGCGTCGGGATAGACCTCCGGGTGGTAGAAGACCTCCGGCTCGCAGGGCGCCGTGCCCGGCCCGGTGCGGAGGCGGGAGGTGAATCCGCCGTGGATCGCCGACACGATCTGCCTGCCGGACGCTTCGTCGACCAGGAGCAGCGCGTCGCCGATCGCCGTCACGCCGCCGAAGACGGTGTCGCTCCCTTCGCGGGCGTAGATGTCGTCGTCTCCCGGGCCCCCTTCGATCCAGTTGTCGCCCGGGCCTCCGTCGATGACGTCGTTGCCGTGGCCGCCGAAGATCCGCGCCGCGCCGCCGGTCGCCACGAGCAGGTCGCTGCCCGGCCCGCCGAGCATCTCGTCGCCCCCCGTGCCGCCGCGCACCGCGTCGCTGTCGAAGCCGCCCGAAAGGAAGTCGCGCCCTGCCGTGCCGTGGATCGTGTCGCGGCCGTCGTCGCCCGAGACCCAGGAGACGAATCCACCGGCGGGGTTCCGCGTGCCGTCGAGGGCGATCGTCGCCGGCCCCGCTGCGGCCGCGAGCCCCTCCGCTTCCGACCAGGCCCACAGCGTGTCGTCGCCGGGCCCGCCGTGGATCACGTCGGCGCCGCCGCCCCCCTCCACGAGGTCGTCGCCGCTCACCGTCGGATCGAGGTCGTCGCTGCCGTCGCCATGGATCGTGTCGTCGCCGTCGCCGCCGAGGAGCTGGTCGTTGCCCGCGCCCCCCCACATCCGGTCGTTGCCGTGGCCCCCTGTGACGAAATCGTCCCCCTCGCCGCCCGAGAGCGTGTCGTCGCCGTCGCCGCCGGACACGGTGTCGACACCGCTCCCGGCGTCGATCGTGTCTCCCGCCGCAGCCCCGGCGCCCCATCCGTCGTTCGCGGCGATGAAGGAAGCCATGTCGCCGCTCTCGTCCTCGCCGTAGAGGGCATCGTCGCCGTCGCCGCCGTTGATCGAGTCGATGCCGCCGTAGCCCCAGACGAAGTCGTTCCCCGGACCGCCGAAGAGCCGGTCGGCGCCACGGCGGCCCTTGATCACGTCGTTCCCGGCGGCGCCCGTCACCCGGCCGCCGTCGCCCCACAGGCGATTGGCACCCGTGCTTCCGGTGAGCCGGTCGTTGCCCGGGCCACCGAAACCCTCGAACGGCAGGGCCACGCCGTCGGCGGCCTCGACCGTGTCGTTCCCGGCGCCGGCGTCGAACACGATCCGCGACACGCCCACGAGATCGGCCGGGGTGAACTCCTGCGTGTGCCCCCATGCGGCGACGATCAAGCCGCCCCCGTCGCGCGGCGAGACGGTCCATTCCTCGTCGCCGTCGGTGGTCGTGCCCGGCACCACCCTCCCGGCCCTCGGCCCCGCGTTGAGCGCGAGGACCTTCGTCCCCTTGGCGTACGGAAGATCGATCCCCTCGATCGCTCGCGAGGCGTCGACCGTGATCACCTCGGCGAGCACCGGCCGAGCCGGTGGGCAGGAGATCGAGTCGAAATCGGCGAGCGTCGCCGAGGCGATCTCGTAGGTCTTGTGATAGAGCGACACCCATCCCCACGGCCCGTCGAAGCCGACCTTGAGATAGGCCTCGAGCGAGGCTTCGAGGGCCCCGGCCAGATCGAAGACACACTCCGGGCTGCGGAGGAAGTTGGCGATGAACTCGTCGAGGTAGACCTTCCCGTCGGCGTCGTTGTCGTGGAGATCGGCGGAGAGGTAGCCGTCGAAACCGCCGTCGATGCCCCCCACGGCGAAGCCGGGGAGACCGAGGCCGAGGCCGCCGCCGATCGCCGCCTCGAACGTCGCCTCCGGCGCGTCGACACCGCCCGAGACATGGTCGTCGAAGTACAGCCCGTCGAACACCTTGGCGGGGCGGACGGAGCTCCCGCCGAACGCGGCGCGGATGCCGCGGGTGTCGTAGCCGAGCAGGAAATCGGTGACGATGCTCACGTTGCCGTAAAGGTGGCCGACGAGGGGGCCGAAGATCGTGAAGTACTCGTCGACACCGAAGCCGACGTCGAGGTCGGGCAGATCCCAGGTGACGAGGTCGACGTCGCGGCCGAAGAGGAGGTTGAAGACCTGGTCCTGGGGCCGGTCGAGGAGGGGGAAGCCGATGCCGAAGTCGTCGCGCAGGGCGGCGAGTCCCGGAATCTCCGGGAGATGCCAGTCGACGAGCGAGAACGATCCGGCGTCGGCAGGGACGCTTCCGAGGAGGGCGGCGGCGCTCGAGCCCGAGCCGAGGTCGAGCGAGCCGAGGTCGAACTCGATCCCGTCGGCGATGGCCCGCACCACCGTCGTCCAGGTGTCGATCCTGTCGAGGAGGTCGAGGAACTCCTGCGCCTGCGGGGGGAGCGTGCCGGAGGCCCTGATCGCGTCGAGGTAGGTGACCGCTCCCAGATCGGCTTTCTTGGAGAGGTCCGAGATCACCGGCACCTCCTCGCGGAGGACGCCGAGAATCGGGTCGAGCGGGTCGAGGATCGACTCGAACTTCCCGAGAAGCCGTGAGACGACGCTGTCCTCGCCGAGGAGGCCGTCGAGCCCCAGGCGGACGTCGGTGATGCCGTCGAAGTGGAAGGCACCGACCAGGTCGACGCCGTCGAGGCGCCGGTCGAACTCGACCGGCGCTCCGCCGGCTTCCGACCAGCCCGCGCGGACGTGCGCGGTGACGCGGCTGATCCCGAACAGATCGGCCCCGATCGCCAGATCGAGATTCGCCTTCGCGCTGCCCCTGATCGTCGCCGCGGGGAGGAGACCGGCGATCGCCGCGACGCCCGTCCGCCCCGCGCCGAGATCCAGACCGACGTCGGCGTCGAGCTCGCGGGCGGCCCGGGCGGCGGCGATCATCTCGGGGGTCGCCGTCGCGTCCCAGGAGATCGGGCCGGGGGTGCCGTCTTCAAGGTCGAAGTAGAGGCTGCCGAGGCGGAGTTCGAGCGGGGGGGATCCGGCAGCCGAGTCGAAGCCGAGTCCGATCCCCGCGTGGATCTCCTCGCCTGCGCCCGACTCCACGAAGAATCCGTCGATGCGGCTGTAGCCGAGGCCCACGCGGAGGGTGAAGTCGGTCGCCAGGAGGAGCTTGCCCGCGCCACGCACCTCGAGTCCGAGGGCGTCGAGGCCGAACTCGAAGGCGCCGGCGTCGATCCGCGTCACGTCGGATTCGGACAGGGCGAGATCGACGACGACGCGGTCGTCGCCGGCGAGCTTCGCCCACGTATCGACCGCGGCCGACCGGTCCTGCCCGCCCGCCGACACGATCCTCAAGCCCGCCGTCGCGCCCCCGAGGGCGGCGAGGCCGGCCCGCATCGTCGCCGGGCTCGTGACGTCGATCCCCTGGAACAGGCCGTCGAGGCGCGCGAAGAAACCGATCGACGCCACGTCGACGCCGCCGAGGAGGGGGAGCTTTCCGAGGAGATCGGCGGCCAGTCCTTCGGTCACGGTGTCGACGAAGCCCGCCACGCCGCTGGTCCACGCCCCGAGGTTCACCGGCAGCCCCGGAGCCTCGAGAATGGCACGCACCGACGCGAACCAAGGCTGTTTCGTGGTGGGGTTGATCTCCGGCACGTAGGCGAAAGTCACCGGGAAGTCGCCGGCGGGCGTGGAGGGTGAGAGGCCCGTGGCCGAAAGCCTTCCGAGATGGACGCGGTCGGGATGGGCGAGCGGCAGGCTCGCGGAGAATCGGGCGTCGGCCCGGAGTGTGCTCCCGGGGTCGAGATCGTAGCGGGCGGGATGGCCCGAAAGGGCACTGGAGTCGGTGAGCGACAGCGAGAGGGGCGCCGCGTCGGTGCCGAGCCGGAGCCCCGACAGTCCGCCGATCGTCGCCCCGGCCGAGCGGGCGCCGCCGAGATCGAAGCCCGCGGTGAGGTGGATCGCCGACTCGTCGTCGAGCAACGTCGGCTGACCGGTGTCGGCGTCGAGCCCGATGCGGGCCGTGATCGTGCCGCCGAGCGACAGACGCATCGCCGGATCGGGCGTGACCACCAGCGGGAAGCCTTCGACGGTCGTGGGGGCCGTCTGGAGCCCGACACGCAGCTGGCTGCAATCGAGAACCAGGTCGAGCGTGCGCCCCGACCCAGCCTCCGGCAGGGCGAACGAGACGTCGATGCCGGGAAGGGCCGCGCCGAACCGGGCGGCGAGGTCCTCGATGCCCAGGCCGAGGGAATCGATGCCGGTGACGATCGCCCCCAGGACATCGATCATCGGTCCGTAATGGGGGAGGCGATTCGGGCTCCAGTCGAAGTCGGGATGCGCGGCGGGGCCGGGGAGGAGGGGCGTGAGTTCGGCGAGGGCCGCGCCCCACGCGCGGAGGCGGCGGACGAAATCGCCGTCGAAATCGCCGAAGCCTTCCGGTCCGGCGGCACGGGCCTGCCAATCACGTGCAAGCGCGCTCGAGTCCCACACCAGCCGCTGCACTGCGTCGAACGCCGCGGCGTGGGAGGAAAGGACGCCCTCGGGGACGGTCTGCCGCACCTCGCGCATCGCCTCGTCGAAGAGGGGGACGAGATCGAGGTCGACGATCCCGAACGTGCCGCGGGTTCCGAGGTCGAAGGCGGTGCCGTGCGGGGTCTCCGCCGCCGGATCGCCGAGGAGCGCGAGGAGGTCGGCGGCGTCCGTCCGTTCGGCGGCGGCGGAGATGCCGAGGGCGTCGGCGAGCGAGCCTGCCAGGAGGGGCAGGCGGACGTCGTCGAGGCCGGCGCGGGCGAGCCAGTCGCCGACGAGGCGGATGATCGCCGGGACGTCGGCGAAGGAGAGTTCGGAGAGCGCCGAACCCAGCGCCGCCAGGCGATCGTTCGCGGCGATCGTCATCCCGCTCCAGGTGGCGTTCCCGGCGACGTCGAGAAACACGAACGGCTTCGACGGCGTCGCGTTCGACGTCGGTGGCCCGACGGAGGCTCCGACACCCGCGCCGGTCACCGTCAACGCCGCGACGCCGCCGATCCCGAGGGCGGCCGCGCCGTCGCCCGCGTCGAGTGTCACGACGCCGTCGAGGCTCGAAGTCACGATGGAGGTGGTCGAGACCCGGCCCGCCGCTCCGGCGATGTCGGCGATGGTCGATCGGCCGTCCGGCGCACCGACGTCGGTCGTGACGATGTCGAGACGTGCCCCGCCGACGATGCGGGCCTGCCCTTCGCCCACGGCGAACTCCGCGGGCCCCAGCGCCCCGCCGCCCCGGAACGTGGCATCGAGGGAGATCGTCGCTCCACCGACGCGTCCGGCAGGCAGCGCGATCCGCTCGCCGATCCGGTCTTCGCCCTCCGCCGGTGCCAGGCCGACGTCGATCGGCATCGCGATCTCGGCGACGAGGCCGACGACCGCGGTCGCGGCGCCCACGAGCGACAGTCCCCCGAGGCGATCCCCGGTGGCGGCGTCGAGACGGCCGGAGAGGCTCGCCGGCACGAGCGATTCGGGAGCGAAAGGAACCGACGCGGTCTCGTCGAGCGTGACCGGCAGCGTGATCTCGAAAGCGCTCCTCGCCGCGTTCCACCGCGGGGCGAGGTCCTTCCCCAGGACTCCCTCGAGGTCGTCGAGGGTGGTGAACGTCGGCGCCCCTCCCGCGCCCGAGAGCGGGGCGACGACGCGGTCGATGGCCGCTGCGAGTTCGAACACCTCGCCGACCGGGCGGCCGACGACCGGCAGGGGCTGGTCGGCGAGAAAGCCCGGCACCAGCCGCGCCCCGGCGACGACCGCGGCGCCGAAGTCGCTGCCGAGAGTGCGGCCGAACGTGCCGACCAGGTCGACGGAGCCGGCGGCCGCCGCGGTCCCGGAGGGGGCGAGCGGAATCGCCGCGGGCTGCAGCGAGCCCGGGCCCGCGAAGGGGTCGGCGGCGCCGACGCGGATCACGACGTCGGAGCCGCTCTCGGCGAAGCCGCCGACGGCGAGCCTCCAGGGAATCGACACGTCGAACCGGGCGCCGGCGGCCGGCTGGATGACGAATTGATCGGCGGGGGCGCCGGAGACGAGCCGCCCGACCGGGATCGCACCGGGGCCACCGGCGAGGCCCACCGTGGCCGCGACGTCGACGTCGAGTGCGACGTCCGCGCCTTCGGCACCGAGACGGAACGCGCCGAGAACCGCCTCGACGTCCTCGGCGACGGCGCTGGCGCTGGCAGACACCCGGATCGGTTCGATCCGGGCCTGGATGGCCTGCAGCCCCGACTGGCCCTGCGTGCGGTCGATGCCGAGGGCGACGAGTCCCTCGAAGGCGGCCCGCACCGTGGTCTCGATCGTGCCGAGGCGGAGACCGCGGTCGAGGAGCGTGGGAGCGGCTCCGGCGGCGGCGGGATGCTGATCGAGATCGAGCTGGTAACGGGGCAGGTCGCGCTGCCAACGGACCGAGAGTTCGAACCACAGCGTGTTTCCCGACTCGCGCACCGCGAGCACGGGGATGCTCATCGCGTCTCCGGTGGCGTCGTCGAGGGCAGCCACGGCGGCGATCGCCGCCCTGATCCCGGCGACGTCGGTGGCGGCACCGAGTCGCTCGGCGAGCGGGGCGGCGAGCCGGTCGGCGAGGACCGGCCCGACCGGGACGAGGAGGCCGAGGGGATCGTGGAGGCCCGCCGTCGGCGCGCCGAGGGTGCCTGTGACCTGCACCGCGGCGAGTTGATGGGCGAGAACCTCGAAGCCCTGCACCAGCGCCGTCACCTGCCCCGCGTCGAGGCGGACGGCGTCGAGCGGGTCCGCGCCGGGGCCGGTGAGCACCAGGCGCGTCTCGAGCGCCTCGACCCCGATCCCGCGCGCCGGCAGCGAGGTCGCGCGACGCCGCCTTGCGCGCCATCGCCTGCTCGAGCCCGGCCACAGGCTGCGGCACCACCCATCGAGCGAACGCCTCATGGAAGCCTCCTCGGACCGGTGCACGGGACTGGTTCGTGGGGCGCCCGTCGAGCGTCGGTCCCCCCGGACCATGCGACAGTGGACAGCAACGTCCGATTTGTGGCAAGCGACGGGTGCCGCGGCCGGGTGAAAAAACGACGCCGCCCCGGGCGCTCGTGGCGCCCGGGGCGGCGGAGGAAGAACGCGA
>CAWUOA010000060.1:0-12749 GCA_963923225.1 uncultured Planctomycetaceae bacterium | reverse complement strand
TTCCCCCCCCGCCCTGAAGCCCCGGCCCCTGCGGCGTGCCGACGTCCTCGCCTGGCTCGACTCGCGCGTCAATTTCGAGCGCCAGGTGCCGAGCGGGCCGGGAGGGGCCCGGTCCTTCGGCCTCGGGCGGATGCGCCGCCTGCTCGCGCTGGTCGGCTCTCCCCAGCGCTCCTTCCCGGTGATCCACGTCGCCGGAACCAAGGGGAAGGGATCGACCGTGGCGATGATCGCCGCGATCCTCGAGCGTTCCGGCCTCAAGGTCGGCCGGTACCTCTCCCCCCACGTCCACCGGCTCGAGGAGCGGATCTGCGTCGACTCCCGGCCGATCCCCGCCGTGGGGCTCGAGCGCTCCTTCGCCGCGGTGATCCCCGCGGTGGAGCGCATCGACCGCGACGCGGCGAGGCGCGGGGCGCGGGGGCCGACCTGGTTCGAGGCGGTGACGGCCGCGGCCTTCGACCACTTCGCCCGCGAACGCGTCGACGTGGCGGTGCTGGAGACGGGGCTCGGCGGAAGGCTCGACGCCACGAACGTCTGCCGGCCGCTGGTGTCGGTGATCACCCCGGTGAGCCTCGACCACACCGCCGTCCTCGGCCCCACGGTGCGGCACATCGCCGCCGAGAAGGCGGGGATCGTGAAGCGGGGCTGCCCGGTGGTCTGCGGGGCGAGGGACGCCGAGGCCCGCGCGGTGATCGCCGAGACCGCACGCCGCCGCCGGGCGCCGCTCTTCCTCGTCGACCGCGATTATCGCGCCGACTACGATCCCCCCGCGGATCCCTCGTTGCTCGACGGCGGCACGCTCCGCTACACGCCGCTGCGGGGAGCCGGAGCCGCCCCGGCCGACTCCTACCGCCTGGCGATGGCCGGCGCACATCAGGCCGACAACGCCGGCATGGCCGTGGCGACCGTGCGGCTCCTCGCGGCGCGTGGGACGAGCGTGCCCGAGAGCGCGGTCCGGAGGGCCCTGGCCTCCGTGCGGCTGCCCGCGCGGATCGAACGGATCGACACGCGCCCCCTCGTCGTCGTCGACGCGGCCCACAACGCCGCGTCGATGCGCTCGCTCGTGGGGGCGATCGAGGGGGCGATCGACACCACGCGGCGGCGCGGCGCGCCGGCCGTGCTGGTCTTCGCCGCCAGCGCCGACAAGGCGGTGGAGGAGATGCTGGCGATCGTCGCCGGACGGTTCGACCGCGTCGTCGTCACGCGGTCGGCCACCAGCCCGCGTGCCGCCCCGATCGATCGGCTCCTGGCGGCGTGCGCGGCGGCCGGCCTCCCCCGGCCCCTGGCGGCGGAGCATCCCGCCGAGGCGCTGGCCATCGCCCGCAAGGCCGCCGGACCGCGCGGGATGGTCTGCGTCGCCGGGAGCTTCTTCCTCGCCGGCGAGATCGGCGCCGGGTGACGGCTAGCGGCCCGCGGACGAGGCGGGGATCGCGACCAGCGCCCGGCCCAGCACCGGATCGACGTGCCGCGGCAGCCGGGCGGCCGAGCCCTCCGCATCCACCGCGGCGGCGTGACGGGGAATGGAATCGCGGCCGGCACGCCAGGCGCGGATCGCCTCGAGCGTCTCGCCCGTGGGCGCCAGTTCCATGCCGGCATCGGGGGAGACGCCCCACGGGTCGGCATCGCCGGCATCGGCATGGCGATGGAGCGGCGCGAGGCTCGGCCGCAGGTATTCCGACGTCGTCAATCGCAGCGCCTGCCGGCCGTCGGAGAGCGGCACCGTCGTCTGCACCGTGCCCTTGCCGAAGGAGCGGGTCCCCGCGACCACCGCCCGGGAACGGTCCTGGAGGCAGGCGGCCACGATCTCCGCGGCGCTCGCCGTCCATCCGTCGACGAGCACGACCATCGGCACGCCCGAAAACACCGCGCCCGGCGTGGCCCGGCGCGACTCGACGGCGTCCGTGCGCCCCGCGCGACGGCGCGTGGCGACGATCACGCCGTCGTCGAGAAACCGGTCGCACACCTCGACCGCCGCGGCGACGGAACCGCCCCGGTTGCCGCGCAGGTCGAGGACGATCCCGCGCGGCGCGGCGACGGCCGCGATCTCGGCACAGGCCCGATCGAGCTCCGCCGCCGTGGCGGCGTCGAAGCGGGCCAGCCGCACCAGCGCCACGCCCTCCTCCCCCTCGACGAACCAATCCCACGACCCGTCGGCCCGGCGCCGATCCCCGAGCACCGTCTCCTGGCGGACCACGGCACGCTCGAGCGACACGGAGCGCGCGGCGACCAGATCGCCCCGCTCGTCGCGGATCTCCGGGGTTTGGCCGGCCGGCCCCACGACGTCGACGACGACGCGCGATCCGGCCGGTCCGCGCAGCGCCCCCACCGCCTCCTTGAGACGCATCCCGCTGGTCCGCACGCCGTCGATGGCCACGATCCGGTCCCCGGTGGCGATGCCCCCGAGCCAGGCGGGCGATCCGACCATCGGCGTCGTCACCAGCGGCACGCCCTCGGCGCCGTCGATGGACAGCTCGAGACCCACGCCGGCGAAATCACCCGCGGTCGTTCCCTCGGCCTCGCCGACGTCGGAGACGGAGACGATGCCCGATTGGCCGTCGAGACGGGCGAACACTCCCTCCATCGCCGCGTGGAACAGCGCGTCGCTCCCGACCGGTTCGATGTACGCGCGGCGCACGTGCCCCGTCACCTCGCCGTAGAGACGGGCCGCGCCGACGCTGCGGCGCGCCGCCCAGGCCACGAGGCAGGCGAGAGAGAGCAGGCAGAGGAGGACGAGGTTGCGCTTCGGCATGGCGACGGGGATGGACCTGCGGACGGCCCGGGCGGCACGACTCGAGCGGGCGACGGAGCCCCATGGTGGCGCGGCGCACGACGACGTCGAGACATCCTACCGACCGGGCGGTCGTCGGACGCGGCTTTTCCTCCCCCTCCGGACGCGTTCCCCGACAGGGGCCCCTCACCGTCCCACCAACCCCCAGGGGCGACGCAGCCTCCCTCCCTCCTCCAGTCCGCCGCCCTCCCCCCGGCGCCCGGATGCGGAAGCGGGCTGGCACGACCGGCGCGGGAGAACTACAGTCCCCCGCCGACCGCGGCCCGGCCCGACGCCGCCGTCGCGTCGTTTTCAGGGCCCTCGGCCATCAGCCGCCCCTCCGTGAACACCGCCATGGCTCGCCATTCGACCACCCGCAGGCGCCAGCGGGAATCCGATCCGATGGATTCCCTCAAGCCCCTCATCGTGCTCGGACTCCTCGGCACGATCATGTACGGGGCCTATTCCGTGGTGCAGAAAGGACCGGCCCCGGCCTCGTCGGGCGTGACCTTCGGGGACGCGCCACCGGGGCAGGCGATCGAGCCTCCCCAGGTGACCTTCGGAGGTGTGGGAGACCCCGCCGGCGCTCCGCCCGCACTGCCGATCGCCCCGCCCGGGGGCCTCGATGCCATCGCGCCCCACCCGCTGGCCGGCGCCGAACCGCTCCATCCCTCGGCCCCCTTGAGCGCGCCGTCGCCCGCGGCCCCCGCCGCCGGGCTCGCTCCGGCGCCGTTCCCGGTCGAGCCTCCCCCCCTGGCCGCTTCGGCCCCGCTTCCCGCCGCGCCCCTGCCGCCGGCTCCCGCGGCGCTGCCTCCGGTCGCGTTCGACTCCGGCGCCCCCGGCACGACGATCGACCCCTTGGCGATCGCAGGCGCCGGCGCGGCGGCCGCCGGGGTGGCGGGGCTCGGGGCGCCGCCGCCGGCAAGCGTCTCCGATCCACGCGGCGCCGCCTCGTCGACGGCCTTCGCCGCGGCGTGGGCCGACGCCCACGAGAAGCTCACCGCGGGCCGCTACGCCGAGGCACTGTCGGTCCTCTCGGTGTGGTACGACGATCCCGCGCTCGGCCTCGAGGAAAGCCAGCGATTGGAGGATCTCCTCGGCCAGCTCGCCGGCACGGTGATCTACTCCCAGCAGGATCTGCTCCTGCCGCCCCACGTCGTGGCGCCGGGTGACACGCTCCCCTCGATCGCCGGACCGCTCCAGGTGCCCTGGCAGCTGCTCTCCAAGATCAACGGCGTCTCCGATCCCTCGCAACTGGTCACCGGCGAGCACCTGAAGGTGGTGCGCGGCCCGTTCGACGCCGTGATCAGCCTCTCCCGGCGCCGCATGAGCCTCCAGGTCGGCGGCAACTACGCCGGGAGCTTCCCGGTGGTGCTCGGCCGGCAGGTGTACGACCGGGTCGGCCGCTCGGTGGCGGTGGTCGACATCCGCCGCCCCGGCGCCGCGGCCGAGACCTCGGGGTTCGCCGCCCAGGTGGCGTACGCCCCGGTGGCGGCCAAGTCGATCGTCCTCGGCGAGGGGCTGTCGATCGAGGGCGTGGAGGACCCGAGCCTCGTCGCCGACTCGGCGTCGCCGGCGAGCGTGATCGTGTCGCTCCGCGATCTCGAGGACATCGCCGACATCCTCGGCCCCGGCTCGCAGGTGCTCGTGCGGAAGTGACGCCGGGCGCGACGCCGCCTCAGGCCCCGCGGCCGAGCGCCTCCTCCGCGCCGTGCGCCAGGAGCAGCAGGCCCTCGAGCCACTGCCACGACTCGAGCGCCGCACGCACCTCCGCCGCCATCCGCGGGGCGCAGCAGGCGTCGACGAACCGGCCGGCATCCCACCGGCCCGCCGCCGTGGCCAGGGCGGCGTCGGCGGCGAGGATCCCGCCGGCCCCTGCGGCCCGACCGGTCCCGGCGGCGAGCACCTCGCGGGCGAGCGCCTCGTGGATCGGGTGCCGTCCCACGCGCCGCATCCAGTATTTCGCGTTGCCGGCGTCGGGCTCGCGGCGGTGGGCGATGCCGTGCCAGTAGGCGGCGTCGACGCCGTCGAGATCCTGGCACACCGCATGGCCGCGGGCGAAGTCGTCGCGGAGGAGGAGCAGGCCGGCCAGGCACCCCAGCGCCGCCTCCTCGTCGACGAACCCCTCCGGGAAGAGGTCGACGAGTTCGAGACGACGGGCCTCCGCCGCGCCCGGCGGCCGCGACGGCACGACGAGCCCCGGCCGCGCGCTCGGAAGCAAGGCGAGGATGCTCTCGGGAAGCGGCACGCTCACCGGCGCGGGCTCCCTTCGTCGCGCCCCACGATCGCCGCGCGGGCCCTGTCGATCGCCTCGCGCACCCCCTCTTCGCTCCGCTCCTCGGCCACGATCCGCACGATCGGCTCGGTGTTGCTCGCGCGCACCAGCAGCCACCCGCCCGGCCAGTCGAGGCGCAGGCCGTCGAGACGGTCGGCGCGGGCTCCGGGGAAGGCCTTCTCGAGGCGCTCGAGCGCCGCGACGAGCCCCGGCCCCGTGGTCGAGGGATCGAGATCGACCTTCGCCTTCTCCATCACCAACGGCGGCAGGGCGGCTGCGAGCGATTCGACCGATCTCGGCGAGTCGCCGCGGCACATCGCGTCGAGCACCAGCGCCATCGCCACGGCGCTGTCGCGGACCAGCACCACGCCCGGGTGGATGACGCCGCCGTTGCCCTCGCCGCCGATCACCGCCCCTTCGGCGAGCATCCGATCGACGACGTTCGCCTCCCCGACGGCGGAGACCCGGCAGGGGACGCCGTGCCGCGCGGCGATGGCGGCGGTCATCGCGCTCGAGGAGCAGTTGACGACGACCGGCCCCTTCGTGCGCGAAAGCACGTTGTCGACGGCCAGGGCCAGCGTGCATTCCTCGCCGACGTAGCGCCCCTCCGCGGTGGCGATGGCCAGCCGGTCGGCGTCGGGATCCTGGAAGAAACCCACGTCGGCGCCCGAGGCCGGAATCCGCGGCAGCCAGTCGACGAGATTCTCCGCCGTCGGTTCGGGGCGGTGCTCGAAGAGGCCGTCGGGCGATCCCCCCTCGATCACCGCCTCGCACCCGAGCGCCGCGAAGAGCGCCCGGCCGATGCGGCTGCCGGCGCCGTGCCCCGCGTCGAGCCACACTCTGGGGCGGCGGCGGCGGATCGCCCCGACGTCGACCGTCGCGAGCACCAGCGCCAGATGCGCGTCGGTGCCGTCGACCTCGCGGAGCCTTCCCGGGGCGATCGCGGCGGGCCGCGCGGCGGGCGCCGCGCGGAAGCGCGCGAGCACAGGCGCCCCGTCGGCGGCGGGAAGGACGCGTCCGGCGCCGGAGAAGAGCTTGAGGCCGTTGTAGGGGGCGGGATTGTGGCTCGCCGACACCTGGATCCCGCCGGCGGCGCGGTGTTCGCGGACGACGATCCCCACCGTCGGCGTGGCGGCCACGCCGCAGTCGAGCACGTCCCGGCCGTCGGCGAGCAGGGCGTCGCGGATGGCACCGGCCAGGAGCGGGCCGTGGGTGCGGCCGTCGCGGCCGATGACGATCGGACCGGGGGGCAGGCCGTCGACGAAGGCCCGCGCGTACCGCACCGCCACCTCGGGGGTGAGCGAGCCCCCCACGATGCCGCGGAGGCCCGAAACGCTGACGATGAGGGTGTCGGTCACGGCGGCTCCGGCGGAGGACGGGAGGATGCTCGAAGGAAGGGGCGGGCAGTATAAACGGGGTCCCCGCCGGCCACTCCCCCGCGACAGGCCGCCCTCCATCCGCCCGGAGCCGCTTCCCCGATGTCCTCCACCGCGACCCGCCTCGCCGCCGTCGAAGCCGCCCGCGTTTCGGGCCATCTCACCGACCACTCGGCCCGCACCATCCGGGCCTGGCTCGAGGAGCCGCGGTACGGCGAGTTCGCCGGGGAGCTGGCCCGTCTGATCGACGCCGCGGCCGCGTCGACCGGCGACGCGAAGGGGGCCTGGAAGGATCTCGACGACGCCTACTGGACGGTGATCCCCTTCGGCACCGGCGGCCGTCGCGGGAAGATGTTCCCCGTCGGCTCCAACTGCATCAACGACCGGACGATCGGCGAGAGCGCCCAGGGCCTCGCCGACTACGTCCGCGGCATCCTCCCGCCGGAGGCGACCCCCACCTGCGCCATCGCCTACGACACGCGTCACCGCTCCGAGCACTTCGCCCGCCTCTGCGCCGAGGTCCTCCTCGCGGCCGGCTTCCGCATCTTCTTCCTCCGCGGCTACCGCAGCACGCCCGAGCTCTCGTACGCCGTGCGTCACACGGCGGCGACCTGCGGGATCATGGTCACCGCCAGCCACAATCCCCCCAGCGACAACGCGGTGAAGGTCTACTGGGCCGGCGGCGTGCAGGTCCTGCCGCCGCACGACCGGGGGATCATCGAGAAGGTGATGACCGCCGACACGGTGCGCCGCGCCGACTTCGACGCCGGCGTCGCCGACGGCCGCGTCCGCTTCGTGGAGGAGGAGGTCGACGCGGCGTTCGTGGCGGCGGTCCTCGAGCAGGCCACGCCCGGTCCGCGCGACGTCTCCATCCTCTACAGCCCGCTCCACGGCGTGGGGGCCAGCGCCGTGGTGCCGGTCCTCGAAGGGGCCGGCTTCGCGAAGCTCCGCCTCTACGGCCCGCAGGCGAACCCCGACGGCGACTTCCCCAACGTCCCCGGACACGTCTCCAATCCGGAGAACCCGGCGGTGATGGACGGCGCCGTCGCCGAGGCCCGCTCGCGCGGCGACGATCTCGTCATGGCCAGCGACCCCGACTGCGACCGGCTCGGCGCGTCGGCGCCGCTGGCCGCGCGCGACGGGCAATGGCGGGCCTTCACCGGCAACCAACTCGCGGCCCTCCTCGCCGAGCACGTGCTCGCCACGCGCGGCCGCGGCGGCCGGCTCCGGCCCGACGACCGCGTCGTCACGACGCTCGTGACGACGGGCCTCGTCCGCCGTATCGCCGAGGCCCACGCCGTCGCCGTCACCGACTGGCTCCAGGTGGGCTTCAAGTGGATCGGCGAGGAGATCGACCGCGTCGGCCCGGAGCGGTTCCTCTTCGGCTGCGAGGAGTCGCACGGCTACCTCGCCGGCACGCACGTCCGCGACAAGGACGCGAGCGTGGCGGCGCTTCTGCTCGCCGAACTCGCCGCCGAGGCGAAGGCCGCGGGAGAATCGCTCCACGACCGGCTCGACCGGCTGTTCCTCGCCCACGGCTGCCACGCCGAGCGGCAGGTGGCCGTGACGCTGCCGGGCGCGGCCGGGATGGGGCGGATGCGCGAGATCATGGCGGGCCTCCGGGAGCGGCCGCCGCAACGGATCGCCGGGCTCGACGTCGTCCGCGTACGCGACTACGCCGCGCTCACGGTGGCCTCGCCCGGCACGCCGCCCAGCCCCTTCCCCGGCCCGGCCCACCTGGGGAAGAAGGGGGACCTCGTGATGTTCGACCTCGCGGGGGCGCCCGAGTCCCCGGCCCCGGCAGGAGCCGACAACCCCTTCCCGACGCTCGCCAACTGCGTCGCGGCCCGGCCGTCGGGCACCGAGCCGAAGATCAAGTTCTACCTCTTCGCCGCCGAGAGCCCCGCCGCATCGGCCGATCTCCCCGCGGCCAAGGCCCGCCTCGCCGCGCGGCTCGACGCGATGGAGGCCGACCTGCGGAAGCTGGCCGGCGTGTGAGGCGAGCGAACCGAATCGAGGGGCCGCGGCGGCCGTCCGCTAGACTGGCGGGGGAACGGCCACCGCCTCCATCGGCGATTCGGCGCTCGAGGCAGCGGGAACAGGGCCTTCACGGAGGAGCGATGAGCGAGCAGATCGGCGCGGTGCTCGTCTTCCTGGGGCTGTTTTTGGTCCTCGGGGGAGGCCTCGTCCTCGCCGGCCGCGGGCTGCGTGTGCTCCTCGGCCGGGCCGAGCGGCGCCGCCTCCTCGCGCCCCTGTTGCTCGTGACCGCGGGATTGGTCATCGGCGCGATCCCCTTCGCGGCGCAGCGCGCCTGGATGGCGTTCGTGGGCCTGGGCGAGCGCGAGCGCGTGGTCGACGGCCGCAAGGCGCTCGTCCTCACCGGCTGGGACCGGCCCGATTATTCGATCCTCGCCTCGAAGACCGACGTCGAGATCCTCGAGATGGGCAACGCCGACGTCGACGACGCCACGCTCGCGCTCCTCGCCGGCTTGGGGAGGCTCCGCGAGCTGACCCTCAACGACTCCCGGATCACCGACGCCGGGCTCGCGACGCTCGCGGCCCTGCCGGAGCTCGTGTCGCTGCGGATCGCGCGGACGGCCGTCACCGCCGACGGCGTCGCGGCGTTCCTGGCCGCCCCGCCGCCGAAGCTGCGGGAGATCGACGTCTCGGGCAACTCGATCCCCACCTCGATCCTGCGGAAGTGGAAGAACGCCGCCCCGGAAGGGGCCGCGGACGCCGTGGCCCTCGAGCGCCGGTACGTGAACTGAAAGGAGCGATCGATGGCCGTCGGGAAGATCGAGCTTCGCGAGGACAGCCCGGGTGATCCGGCCACCGCCGCGTTCCTCTGCGAAGCCAGCGCCCTGGCGTATCTCGGCGAGGAGGCGGGCACGAAGGCCTTCCGCGAGCAGCTCGGCCTCGAGGCGCGGCTCTTCAGCGTCGACAACACGCAGGCCTGGCTCGGCACCAATGCCGACCACGTCGTCGTCGCCTTCCGCGGCACGGAGAGCCCCACGAGCCTCGACGGCCTCAAGGACATCCTCCTCACCGACGCCATGAATCTCCTCGTGGTGCCCGAGGGCCGGCTGGGGCACGACCTCGCCGCGGCCGGCGTGGGGGCCCGCTTCCACAAGGGATTCGTCGACGCCATCGCCGAGATCTGGCCCCCGCTCTCGGCGGCGATCGAGGCGGAATTGAAGGCGAAGGACCGCCCGTTGTGGATCACCGGCCACAGTCTCGGAGGGGCGCTGGCGCTGCTCGCCGCGTGGCTCCTCAAGCGGAAGTTCGTTCCGGTGGAGGAGGTGTGCACCTTCGGGGCGCCGATGATCGGCAACCGCACCGCGTGCGACGCCTTCAACCGGGAGTTCGCCGGGCGGATCCACCGCTGGGTCAACGGCCGCGATCCGGTTCCCAAGCTTCCCACGATGTCGCTGGTGGCCAACGAGTTCACCCACGTCGACCGGGAGCGGCTCATCGGCCCGCATCCGATGACGGGGCTGGTCGACATGCTCGGCGGCGTGGCCTCCAAGGCGGCCGGCGGGATCCTCGCCGGCACGCTCCTCGACGACGCCTGGAAGGGGATCAACGCCGAGGTGGCGACGCACTTCCTCGACTGCTACCGCGAGCTCCTCCGCGGCTGAGGCGGCGAGTCAGGGCGTCATGACGCGGACGCGCTTCGGCGCGAGGCGTTCGAAGTCGCGGATGTTGTAGGTGTAGAGACGGACGCAGCCCGAGCGTTCGGCGACCGTCAGGTGGAGCGCGTCGTAGACCACGCCACTGGCGAGTCCGAGCCGGGCGACGCGGTGGAGGGCTGCGGCGTAATCCTCGCGCGTCGCCTCCTCCACCAGCAGGTCGGAGAGGAAATTGTGGGCCACCAGCCGCTCCGCGTCGGCCGGCTGGATCCGCGGCGAGACGGGGAGAGCGGTGAGCGCCGCGTAGCATTCCGCCAACGCGTGGGCCGTGCACCGTCCGGCGGTCCTGCCCGGCCCGCGCCGGTGCCGCCGGTAGCAGGCGAGGCTCTCGGCATGATTCGGGAGCCGATCGACGACCGCGGTCACCAGTACCGACGTGTCGAAGAGGACCTTCATCGCCGGTCCGCCGACCGACGGGACCGGTCCTCGCGCTGCCCCCGGATCAGGGCGACGACGTCGACCCCGGACAGGTCGCCGCCACGGTGGACGAGCACGCCGTCCCGCTCCACGAGCGTCTCGCGCGCGTGCGCGGGGCGGATCACCACGCCGTCGCCGACCGCCTCGATCTCCAGTTCGGCGCCGGGCGCGAGCCCGCACTGCTCCCGCAGCCGCTTGGGAACGACCACCCGCCCGGCACCGTCAATGGTAGTTTTCATGCCATGATGGTATTTTTCATGCCATTGCGATTCAAGACGGCACCGGGGACAGCCACGGACGCCGCCCCGGGACCTCCGCCCGCATGGACGCCACGACGACGATCGCCCTCGGCCTGGCGGGGCTGTGCGCCGGCACGATCGACGCCATCGCCGGCGGCGGCGGGCTGATCTCGGTGCCCGCGCTGCTCGGGGCCGGCCTGCCCCCCCATCTGGCGCTCGGCACCAACAAGCTGCAAAGCTGCGTCGGCACCACGATGGCCGTCCACCGCTACCATGCGGCGGGGCTCGTCGACCCGTCGGCGATGAAGGTCGCGATCGCGGCGACGGCGGTCGGAGCGGCGCTGGGCACCGGCACCGTCCTCTTGGTCGACAACGCCGTGCTGCGGCTGGTCGTCCCCTGGCTCCTGTTGGCGGTGGCGGGGTGGGTCCTCTCCCGGCCACGTCTCGGCGACGAGCCGCGTCCGCCGCGCGTCGACGCCACCCGCTTCGGCGTTTTCGGCGGCCTTTCCCTCGGCTTCTACGACGGCTTCTTCGGCCCGGGCTGCGGCACCTTCTGGACCGCCGCCTGCCTCGGCCTCCGCGGCATGGATCTCTCCCGGGCCACCGCCTTCACCAAGGTGGTGAACCTGACGAGCAACCTCGCGGCGCTCGCCGTCTTCGCGCTCCGCGGCCAGGTCGATCCGGGCGCGGCGGCGGCGATGATCGTGGGCCAGGCGATCGGCGGCCGGCTCGGCGCGAGCCTCGCGGTGCGACACGGTGCCCCCTTCATCCGCGTCGTGTTCACCGCGGTCGTCCTGGCGCTGGTGGCCCGCCTCCTCTGGCAGTCGCTGGCCGGCCCGTGAGCCGTCGGGCCCGGCCCGGTACGATGGCGACGCTCGCCGCGTCCCTCCCAGGAGCCTCGCCGCCGATGTCCCGCGCCATTCCGGTCCTCGCCCTCCTCCTCGCCGCGCTCTTCGCTCCGTCGCCCGCGGCCGCCGACGACGGCCTCGCCGGCCGCTGGGATCTCGTCGTTCACGCCACTGCCGGCGACCATCCCGCCTGGCTCGAGGTCGCGCCCTCCGGGCGGAACGTCCTCGTCGGCCGGTTCGTCGGCCAGTTCGGCAGCGCCCGCCCCATCTCGCGCGTCGAGACCGAGGGCTCCGCCTTCCGCTTCCGCATCCCGCCGCAGTTCGAGGACCGCACCACCGATCTGGTCTTCGAGGGGAAGCTCGTCGACGGCGCGATCAAGGGCACCGTCACCGACGAGACCGGCCGCTTCATCCGCTTCGAGGGGACGCGCGCCCCCGCGCTCGACCGGGCCGCGCCCGTCTGGGGCGAGCCCGTCGCGCTCTTCGACGGAAAGAGCCTCGCCGGCTGGAAGCCGCAGCATGCCTCGGTCGCCAACGGCTGGCGCGTCCGCGACGGCGTCCTCGTCAACGCCGAGCCGGGGAACAACCTCCTCACCGAGCGCGTCTTCGGCGACTTCACGCTCCACGCCGAGTTCCGCTATCCCAAGGGGAGCAACGGCGGGATCTACCTCCGCGGCCGCTACGAGGTGCAGGTGGAGGACGGCTTCGGCAAGGAGCCCGACAGCCACCGCATCGGCGGCGTCTACGGCTTCCTCACCCCCTGCGTGAACGCCGCCAAGCCTGCGGGTGAGTGGCAGGAGATCGACATCACCCTCGTCGGCCGCCGCGTCACCGTGGTCCTCAACGGCGAGCGGATCATCGACCGCCAGACGATCCCCGGCGTCACCGGCGGCGCCCTCGATTCCGACGAAGGCGCACCCGGCCCGATCCTCCTCCAGGGGGACCACGGCCCGATCGAGTTCCGCACGCTGCGTCTCACGCCGGCGAAGGAGTGAGTGACCACGAGGCACTTCGCTGCCGCTGCGCGAGGGGTGACCTGCATCCTCCCGGGCCGGACGTTCGCTGGAGGCCCTCCGGGCCTCACTCACTCGATGCCTGCTGCGCTTCGCCATCCATGGCTGCGCTTGCATGCCACGCCGGC
>CAWUOA010000059.1:0-12763 GCA_963923225.1 uncultured Planctomycetaceae bacterium | reverse complement strand
AGACGATGCTCGGCTTCGACGCCATCCAGAAGTTCTAGTTTCACTTTCGGCGGGCCCTCCGCGGCCCTGCCGGGCTTGGCGGCCACCGGCACATGGGGTGCCCGTCACCTCGCCGAGATCCCGCTCAACCGGGCCGGCGGGCTGTCTCGGAGACGCCCTCGGCCAGGAGCGTGGCGGCGGCGCCGTCCCACTGCCAGAGGTCTGCCGAGCGCCACTCGCCCGCGGCGCCGGCCCGGCCCTGGCGATGGAGCCAGTATCGGTGGGAGGCGGGGATCGGCCAGGCTGCGAACTCTCCCCGCCGCCGCTCCGGCAGGGGCCGCTTCACCCAGCTCCAGAGGTTCTCGTGAAGAGCGAACGCCTCGTCGGGGGCGTGCATGCACCAGCCCCGATACTCGACTTCGGTGACGACGGCGACTCGACCGGAGTCGGCGGCCGGGAGGGAGTCGGCGAGCCGGACGGCGGCCTCGAATCCGCCGGGCGTCGTCGTGAACGCGATGGCCGCCCCGGGCCGTTCGGCGAGCGTGGCGGAGAGGATCGCCCTGCCCCGACCCTCGAGCCATGCGGCGAGGATCGCCGTCTCGGCCGCGAGCGCCACCGGCGCCACGGCCGACGGCTCCGAGGGCACCGGCACCCTCCGCTCGGGCCGGGGGGCCCGGTGCTCCTCGGAGAACCGTCGCAGACCTTCGAGCCAGTCGCGGGCGGCGGGCGTCATCGGCGGGCACCGGGGGGGGGGGGTGCCACGGGATGCCGCCGCGCCGCCGCGACCTCTCGGGTCACCGGCCGAGGAACCGCTGACGCAGCCACTCGTTCTTCCGACGCTCCAGCTCGATCAGCTTCGCGACCGGCCCGTTGCGCTGGGCGCCGATCTCGCGGCCACGGATCTGCTGCGCGTTCACGCTGCCGGACACCATCAGGGCGGTGACCACCGCCACGAACAACACCACTCGACGCATGAGGGACTCCTGCTTCTTTCCCAGGGGATGTGACTCCGACGATCCGTGGGAGCGGATCGATGACAGGAGGTTTCGGCGACCGCGGATCGGAAATCCCAGCCACGAATCGGAACCCGTTGCGAAAGCGACATCCGACACCGGGCGCACGACGCGCGTCCCGCGCACGCCCCGCACGACCGGTCTCCGGTCGCGCCACGGATGCCGACGGCGCCGGGGGGCGGAGGTGCGGTTCAGCCGGTCGTATCACGCTTGTGGCCCCGCTCCGGAGGGCGGGCTGTCAAGGGGTCGTCGGGCCAGGAGTGCTTCGGGTAGCGGCGCCGCAGTTCCTTGCGGACCTCGTGGTAGGTCGTCCGCCAGAAGCTCTCGAGGTCGGAGGTCACCTGCTGCGGCCGGTGGTTGGGCCCGAGGAGATGGACGAGCACCGGGATGCGGCCGTCGGCCACGCGCGGCGTGACGAGGGTCCCGAAGAGCTCCTGGATCCGCGCCGCGAGGATCGGCGGGCCGTCGGGGCGGTACTCGAGCTTGTAGCGCCGTCCCCCGGCCGTCTCGATCTCCGCCGGGGCGAGTCGGTCGATCAGGGGCAGCCGCTCCCAGCCGACCGCCCCCTGGAAACGGGGAAGCCAGTCGGCCGACCGCACGTCGTCGAGCGTGCGGAGCCCCTCGCAGACCTGCGGCAGCATCGCCAGCACCTCCGCGTCGGCAAGTGTCGGCAGGCCGAGATCTGGCATCGCCCCGGAGAGCCACGACACGCGGGCCCGAAACTTCCCGGCGGCAGAATCGGGATCGGGAAGGACGCGGGCCGGCTCGCGGGCCGCCACCGTCGCCAGGAGGGCCGCGGCGGCGGCGGCGTCGGCGATCGGCACCGGGGTCTCCTCGAGGACGAGGTCGAGCCAGGCGGTGCGGCGGCGGGCCTCGACCTGGCGGCGCGAGGGATTGAAAAGGAGCTCGTCTCCGGTGACGAGGTTCCCCTTCAGGACGGGGTCGTCGAGCCAATCCCTTTCCACGGCGCTCGCCTGCCGGACCCGTGCCTCGCCGCCGCCGTCGTCGAGATCGATCGCCAGGAAGAGCGGCTCCTGCCGGACGCGTGAGCCGCCGTCGAGCCTCAAGCCCCGGCCGCCGGTCATCGTGGCCCGGTCGGTGGCGCCCTGGCGGAGCTTCGCCAGCCGATCGGGGAAGGCCTCGAGGAGCGCCCGCTCGAGTGCTGTGGCGGGGTCTTGGGCGCGGGGGGCCCGCTCGGCATCGACGAGCCGGAAGAGCTGCTCGGCCGAGCGGAGCACCGTCCGCGCCCCGCCCGGATGGAGCTCGAGATGGGACAGCGCGGGGGCGTCCCCGATCGGCATCCCCGCATGGAAGGCCTGGAGGGCGAGGACGCGGTCGACGACGTCGGAGCGGGTCCGCGACGTCATTCGGTCGCGCGGGCCGCGTGCCGAATGGGCCGCGGTCCGGAAGGGATCGCGCTCCGAGAGCATCGCCGCCGCCACCGACGCCTCGCGGAGCACGCCGTGCCGGCTCCCGGCCAGGAGCAGCCGGGCGAGTCTCGGATGGGCCGGGAGACGGGTGAGCTCGCGGCCGAGCGGCGTGATCGTCATCCGCGGTCCGTCGAGCTCGACGGCGCCGAGCATCGCCAGGAGCGTGCGCGCCTGCGACAGGGCGTCGGGATCGGGCCGGTCGAGCCAGGGGAAGTCCTCCGCCTCGCCGAGGGCCAACAGCGCCAGGAGCGGCCCCGAGACGTCGCTCCGCAGGATCTCCGGAAGCTCGGAGGCGGGGCGGTGCTGGTGGGCCGATTCGTCCCACAGGCGGATGGCGAGGCCCGGGCCGGTGCGGCCGGCCCGGCCGGCCCTCTGATCGGCCGAGGCTCTCGAGATCGGCACGAGCTCGAGCCGAGGCAGCCCGGTGGCGGCCGAGACGCGCAATTGCCGCACGAGCCCCGAATCGACCACGGCCGTCACCCCGGGGATCGTCAGCGACGTCTCGGCGACGTTCGTGGCCAGGACGATCTTCCGGGCACCGCTCTCCTCGAGGGCCCGGTCCTGCTGCTCCGGCGGAAGCTCGCCATGGAGGATCACCACCTCGTGGCCCTGCCGGTCGGCGAGGCCGTCGAGGGCATTGGCGGTGCGCATGATCTCCCCCACGCCGGGCAGGAAGACGAGCACGTGGCCGTCGGTCGCCGCGAGGGCCTTCTCCACCCCCTCGACCACGCGTTCGACCAGGTCGCGCGCGTCGGCGCGGCGGCCGTAGCGCGTCTCCACCGGATGGAGGCGGCCCGCCGTGGAGACGACCGGGCAGCCGGCGGGGTCTCCGGGAGCGAGGAGCGCCGCCACCGGGCCCGGGTCGAGCGTGGCGCTCATCACCACGATCCGCAGGTCGGGCCGCAGCGTCCCCTTCACGCGCAGGAGCATCCCCAGCACGAGGTCGGTCTCCACCGAACGCTCGTGGAACTCGTCGAGGACGACGCAGCCGGTGCCGGCGAGCTCGACGTCGTCGAGGAGCCGGCGGAGGAGGATGCCGTTGGTCTGCACCACCAGCCGCGAGTCCGCGCGGCAGCGCGAATCGAATCGCACCCGGTAGCCGACCTCGTCGCCGAGCTCGCCCCCCCGGAGCCGGGCGATCTGCGCGGCGACACTCCGGGCCGCGAGCCGGCGCGGCTGGAGGAGCTCGACACGTTGCCCCGCGGGCAGATCGTCGAGGATCGCCGCCGGCACGAGCATCGTCTTGCCCGAGCCGGGGGGCGCGGTGACCACCACCGCCCCCCCTGCCCCGCCTGCCGGCCGGGACGCCGCGACCACGCGGTCGAGGACGTCGGCGACCGGCAGGTCGGCGGGGATGCCCCGGGCTCGCGTCACGGCTTCGCCCAGTAGTCGACGACCGTCACCTTGTCGACGTGCGGGCCGACGAGCTCCACGAACTCCTTGTGCGCCGGGTGCGGCAGGTAGGCGTCGCGATCGGCCTCCGAGGCGAAGGTGACGAAGAAGCAGTGGGTCAGCCCCTGCTGCAGCCCCTCGGGGGAGTTGTCGGTGCCCCACTCGAAGTCCTTGATCTGCGGGATCTTCCCCTTCAGTTCGCCGAACGCCTTCACGATCTTCTCCACGTCGGCCGGGGTCGACGCCTCCTTGAACTTGAACAGCACGACGTGCCTGAGCACCTTGTGATTCTCCGAGTGGGTGTGTGCGGCGACGGGGACGATCCCCGCCTTGCCGAGCCCCTCCACCATCCGTGCGGCGATGAAGGCGTCGCCGGCGGGGGTGAGGTGGACGCCGTCGGTGGTGAGGATGCCGTTCTCGGCGTCCTTCGAATTGTGCTTGGCGAGGTGCTCGACGCACGCCTCGCGCAGGTCGATCAGTCCCGTCTTCGCCTTCTCGGCCACCGCCCGCGTGATGCCGGCATATTCATCGAGCATCGCGTCGAGCTTGTTCGTGCCCGCTTTCTTCTCGCCGATCACCGTCGGCGTGCAGAGGACCACCTTCGCGCCGCCGGCGCGGATCTTCTCCACGAGCGTCTCGAGGCCCTTCTCGTACTCCCCCTTCGGCGTGCCGCGGCCGTTCTGGCTGTGCCAGACGTCGTTGATGCCGATGTAGATCACGACCACGTCGGGCTTGCGGGCGATGACGTCGCGGTCGACGCGGGCGAGGAGATCGGGGACGCGGTTGCCGCCGATCCCCGCACCGATCGTCTCCGTGCCGGGCGCCGCCTCGGCGAGGGCCTTGCCGGCGAGGGTCACGTAGCCGTGGGGGCCGGCGCCGGCCTGGGTGATCGAGTCGCCTAAGAAGACGACTTTCAGCGGCTTGTGGGCGTCGGCGGCGACGGCGGCGGAGGCCGCGAGGGCGACGGCGCCGAGAACGAGGGCGACCAGGGTGAAGCGGTGCACGGCGGGCTCCAAAAAGAGGGGTCGGGTGGAAAAGGGAAGTGTACCAATCGGCGGCGCTCGCATAGGCTCGCGGGACCGACGTTTCCTCCTCTTGCCCCCGACCCCGCCGGAGCCCGCCTCATGCATCGCCGCGACTTCCTCCACGCCGGCGCCCTCCTCGCCGCCGGCTCGGCCGCCGCCGCGGAGCCGAAGGCCCCCGCCGCCGCGCCGGCCTCGAAGCCACTCCGCGTCGGTCTCGTCGGCTGTGGCTGGTACGGCAAGACCGATCTCTTCCATCTCATGCAGGTGGCGCCGGTGGAGGTGGTGGGCCTGTGCGACGTCGACGCGATCGCCCGCGACGCCGCGGGGGCCCTCGTGGCGAAGCGTCAGCCCTCGGGGAAGGTGCCGCCGCTCTTCGGCGACCATTCCAAGCTCCTTTCCGAGGCGAAGCCGGAGATCGTCCTCGTCGGCACGCCCGACCACTGGCACTGCCTGCCGATGATCGCGGCCTGCGCGGCGGGAGCCGACGTCTACGTGCAGAAGCCGATCAGCTTCGACGTGGTCGAGGGGCGGGCGATGGTGGCCGCGGCCCGCAAGCATGGCCGCACCGTGCAGGTCGGCCTCCAGCGCCGCAGCACCCCGCATCTCCTCGACGCCCGCGACCGCTTCATCGCGTCGGGGCGGCTGGGAAAGGTGGCCGCGGTCGAGATCCACAGTTACTACGGCACGCGCGACGCCTTCCCGCCGCCGGCCGATCCCCCGGCCACCCTCGACTGGGACGCCTACTGCGGCCCGGCGCCGCTCGTCCCATTCAACCCGCAGATCCATCCCCGCTCGTGGCGCGACTGCATCGAGTTCAGCAACGGCCAGACCGGCGACCTCTGCGTCCACTTCTACGATCTCGTCCGCTACTTCCTCGGCCTCTCCTGGCCCAAGCGGATCGCCGCCACCGGTGGCGTGCTCGTGCGGAATCCTGCTTCGAACGTCAAGCTCCACGACACCCAGACCGCACTTTTCGACCACGGCCCGGTGCAGGTCACCTGGACGCAGCGCAACTGGGGCGAGAACCCCGATCCCGACTATCCCTGGGGGGCGACGCTCTACGGCGACAAGGGAACGCTCCGCCTGAGCGTGACGAAATGGGACTACAAGCCCAAGGACGGCGGCGCGCCGGAGCATGGGGAGTTTCTCGACGAGCGCGAGAAGTACCCGGAGGATGTCGAGCACAAGGAGACCGAACTCTTCGCCGCTCCGGCGACCCGGGCCCACATGCGGAACTTCCTCGAGGCCCGGGCCTCCGGCACGAGGCCCGTCTCCGACATCGCCGAAGGGCATGTCTCGAGCGCCGCGTGCATCATGGCGAACCTCGCGATGCGACTGGGTCGCAGCCTGTCCCTCGACGTCGACGGCCATGTCATCGACGACGACGAAGCCAACGCCCTCCTCCTCCGCCCCTACCGCGCCCCCTGGAAGCACCCGACGCCGGAGAGCGTCTGAGCGGCGGGCCAACGAGCCATCGCGGGTCGCGAAGCGGTCGACGAGAAGCGTTGCCGAGAGTCGATTACGGTGATGTCCAAGCCCGCCGTTCATACTTCCTGCTATGACCTCCCAACCCTCCCCCACGGCCGATTCCGATCCTGACGCGTCGTCACGGAGCATCGTCGTCTGCGGGCTGGGCCGGTTCGGGCTCCTGGTCGTCGAGGAACTCCGCGCCGGGGGCCACCCGGTGACGGTGGTCACCGACCGGCACACGACGGCCGACCGGGTGGAGCGGGCGGTGGCCGCCGGCGCCCGCGTGGTGCGGGGGGATTTCAGGAGCGCCCGCGTGCGGCGCGAGGCGGGGGTGGCCGAGGCGGCGGCGGTGATCCTCGTCACGGCCAGCGACGTTCACAACCTCGAGGCGGCGCTCGAGATCCGCGGCGAGGCGCCCGACGTGGCGGTGGTGATGCGGCATTCGGAGCCGCGCTTCGCCGCCCGCTTCGAGGACGACTTCGGCATCACCGCGGCGATGGCGCCGGAGTGCCTGGCGGCCGACGCCTTCGTGGAGGCGGCCCTCGCGGCGACGGTGCCCTCCGCGGGGAGCGACGAGAAGGAGCCGCCGGTGCTCGTCGACCTGGCCCGGCGGACGCCGCGCTGGTCGTTCATTCTCATTCCGGCGGTGTTCGTGGCCCTCGGCCTGGCGGCGGTCGTCGTCTTCCGCCTCGGCCTGGGGCTCGAATGGATCGACGCCGCCTACTTCACCTCGTCGATCATGACGACCGTCGGCTTCGGCGACTTCAACCTCCAGAACGCACCGGTGTGGCTCAAGCTCTTCGGCATCGGGCTGATGTTCGCGGGGATCGTGCTGATCGCCATGATTTCGTCGTTCCTCACGACGTTCATCGTCTCCGGCACCGCCGAGGCGATGCGGAACGAGTACCGCGTGCGCCGACTCCGCGGGCATGTCGTCGTCTGCGGCCTCGGCCACGTGGGGCTCGCGGTGTCCCGTGACCTGTACGCCCGCGGCGTGCCGGTGGTGGTGATCGATCCCGACGGGGAGGACGACGATCACCGCGAGCTGCACATGCGCTGCCCGGTGATCGTGGGGGACGCCAAGCGGCCGGTGGTGCTCGCGCGAGCCGGCGTGCACCGGGCCCGGGCCCTGATCGCCTGCACCTCCAACGACGCCCTCAATCTCGAGATCGGCCTCGCGGCCCAGTCGTTCGGCCGCTCGACGCGGCGGGCCCTGCCGCTGCGGCTCGTGCTCCGCTGCTTCGACGCCGACCTCGCGCGGCGGATCCACGCCGTCTCCTCCGACTACACGCTCCTCTCGGAAGCCCGCATCGCCGCGCCGCAGTTCGCGGCCGTCGCCGCCCGCTCGACACCCCGCCCCGACTGCCGCTGCCGACCTCCCATCGAAGACGAGTGAGCGGGCGGAAGGCACGCGCCTCGATCCCGGCGATCGCGGCCGGTCGAAAGCGTCCCCGGCTCGTCAGCCGAGCAGGCGCTCGACGCAGGCGTCGGCGAAGGCGGGGTCGTTGATGGCGCAGTCGAGTTCCACGAGGGGAATCCCCGGGCTCAACCATTTGCGGATCGCCGAGAAGAGGGCGTCGTCGGCCGCGGCGTCGTGGAACGGCTGGCCGGCCACGGAGATCAGGCTCACGCCGCCGAGCGGCAGGAGCACCGTCGCCGGACCGAGCGAGGCGTTGACCTTCTCGGCGAGGATCCGCCCCAGCTCCCCGCACTCCTCGGGAGAGGTTCGCATCAGCGTCACCTGGGCGTTGTGGCGGTGGAAGCGGCGGCCGGCGAACTTCTCAGGCACCGTTTCGGGGGCGCCGAAGTTCACCATGTCGAGGCATCCCGGCGCGATGACCGCCGGCACGCCGCGGCGGGCGGCGGCGGAGAGCCGGTCGGGGCCCGCGCCGAGGATCCCGCCGACCAGTTCGTCGGCCCATTCGGTCGTCGTCACGTCGAGGACGGCCGAGACGAGCCCGGAGTCGATGAACGATTCCATCGTCCGGCCGCCGGTGCCGGTGGCGTGGAACACGACGACGTCGCGGCCCGCCGCCTCGAGCAGGCCGCGGGCCCGCTCCACGCAGGGGGTGGTGTTGCCGAACATCGATGCCACCACCAGCGGCTTCGTGCGCGTGTCGGCCTCGCGGGCCAGGCGGGCGGCGGTGTCGACCAGGGCGCAGACCGTGGCGGCCGCGCGGGTGAACTGGCCGCGGGTGAAGGCGTTGATGCCGGCGACGTCGGAGACCGCCGGAATCATCACGATGTCGGAGACGTCGACGTAAGGGGCGACGTTGCCGCTGGCGAGCGTCGACACCATCACCTTCGGGACGCCGAGCGGCAAGGCGCGCATCGCGGCGGTGCCGATCGCGGTGCCCCCGGAACCCCCCATGGAGACGATTCCCGCGAGCTTCCCTTCGGCGTGGAGCCGGCGGACGACCTTGGCCGCGGCGCCGGCCATCGCCGTCACCATCGCGCCGCGGTCGGCGCCGGCGCGGAGCGCGGCGAGGTCGAGGCCCCCCTCGGCGGCGACCTGCTCGCGCGTCACGTCGGCGGGAATCGCGGGGGCATCGAAGCCGCCGCCATCGACCAGGAGCGGCTCGTGGCCGAGCTCGCGGATCCGATCGGCGAGGAAGGCGTGCTCGCGGCCCTTGGTGTCGAACGTGCCGAGGACGACGATCGTGGCCATGCGGCGGGCTCCTGATGACGGGGCGGAGGCGGTCGCGCCGGCTCAGCCGGGCAGACGGAGGCCGGCGAAACGCTTCACCTCCGCGGTGAGCGCGGTCTCCACCGGGAGACGCTCCATGGAGCTCGCGCCGTAGAAGCCGTCGACGCCGCGGCAGCGGTCGAGGACGTGGCGGGCGTCGTCGGGGCCGGCGATCGGGCCGCCGTGGCAGAGGACGAGGACGTCGCCGCGCTCGGCCCGGGCCGCGTCGGTGATCGCCTGCACCTCGGCGACGCTCTGCTCGAGGGTCTTGGCGGTGGCGGCGCCGATCGTGCCGCCGGTGGTGAGCCCCATGTGGGCCACGACGATGTCGGCGCCGGCCCGCGCCATGAGGCGAGCTTCCTCGGGATTGAAGACGTAGGGGGTGGTGAGGAGGTCGAGGGAGCGCGCGGCGGCGACGAGATCGACCTCGTGGTGATACCCCATGCCGGTCTCCTCGAGGTTCGCCCGGAAGAGGCCGTCGATGAGGCCGACGGTGGGGAAGTTCTGGATCCCGGCGAAGCCCATCTCCTTGAGCTCGCGGAGGAAGCGGTCGCGGAGGAGGAAGGGATCGGTGCCGTTGACGCCGGCGAGGACCGGCGTGTGCGTCACGGCGGTGAGCACCTCGCGGGCCATGTCGCGGACGATCTCGTTGGCGTTGCCGTAGGCGAGGAGCCCGGCGAGCGAGCCGCGGCCGGCCATCCGGTAGCGGCCGGAGTTGTAGATCACGATCAGGTCGACGCCCCCCGCCTCCTCGCACTTGGCGGAGAGCCCGGTGCCGGCCCCGGCGCCGACGATCGCCTCGCGCTTCTGCACCTTGGCCCGCAGTCGGGCGAGGATCGTCTCACGGGGCGAGCGGGGGGCTGTCATCGGTTTTCCACGGTGAAAAGGAGGGTCTTCCCGGAGCGAGGCCCCGGAGGGCCCGGAAGTATACTCGTCGGGTTTTCCGCCCATCGTTCCTTCCTCGCCCACGGGTTTCGCCATGGCCACGCTCCTCCGCTCCCGCGCCGCGCTCGTGCTTTCCTCTGTCGCGGCGATCGCCCTCTCCGGCCCCGTCGGGAGGCGCGTGGCCGCCGCCGAAGGGGAAGCGGAGATCCTCTGCCGCTGCCACGGCGGCGCGGCGCATCGGCACGACCTCGGAGACGAGGAAGCCGACGACGCCTTCGGCTCGCCGACCCCCGACTCGGGGAACGGCAGACGCTACGCTCCGGTCCGCCAGGCCGACATCCGCCACATCAAGATCGACGTCACCCCCGACTTCGGCCGGCACACCGTCTCCGGCACCACGAGCCTGACCCTCGCGCCGATCGCGCAGCCGCTCGAGGAACTGCGTCTCGACGGCGTGAACCTCACCATCCACCGTGCCTGGGGAGACGTTCCCGTGGCCGACGTGGCGACGTCTCGCGATCACGTCGTCGTCCGCTTCGCCGAGCCGGTGGCGGTCGGCCGCGAGGTCACGCTCCACCTCAGCCACGAGGCCGAGCCGCGGCGCGGGCTCTACTTCCGCACGCCCGACATGGGCTACCCCGCCGGCGACACGCACGTCTGGACGCAGGGAGAGTCGCACGAGGCCCGCCACTGGTTCCCCTGCCACGACTACCCCAACGAGCGGGCGACGACGGAGGTGATCTGCCACGTGCCGGCGGCGATGACCGTCCTCTCCAACGGCCGCAAGGTGTCGGAGGAGACCGACGCCGCCAGCGGCCTGAAGACCGTCCACTGGCTGCAGGACAAGCCGCACGTCTCGTACCTGGTGTGCCTCGTGGCGGGCAACCTGGTCGGCCTCGAGAAGCGCCACCGCGACGTGCCGCTGGCTTTTTGGACGCAGCCGTCGACGGCCGACGTGGCGGCCAACTCCTTCGAGGACACGCCGGCGATCATGGAGTTCTTCGAGGAGGACATCGGGATCCCCTTCCCCTGGGCGAAGTACGACCAGGTGACGATCCAGGACTTCGTCGCCGGCGGCATGGAGAACACGAGCCTCACCACGCTCACCGACCACACCCTCCACGCCAAGGCGACCGGCACCCTCCGCTCCTCGCGCTCCCTCGACGCCCACGAGATGGCGCATCAATGGTTCGGCGACCTGGTGACCTGCAAGGACTGGAGCCACCTCTGGCTCAACGAGGGCTTCGCCACCTACTACGCCCACCTCTTCGACGGCCGGAAGTTCGGCCGCGACGAGCTCCTCTACGACCTGTGGCTCGACGCCGAACAGAAGATCCTGCCCCAGGGGGAGGACACGCGGCCGATCGTCTGGAAAGGCTACAAGGACGCCGGCGAGCAGTTCGACTACCGGGCCTATCCCAAGGGCTCGTGGGTGCTGCACATGCTCCGCAGCCACTTCGGCGACGACCTCTTCCGCCGGGCCGTGAAGACCTACCTCGAGCGCCACTCGCTCTCCACGGTCACCACCGACGACCTCCGCCAGGTGTTCGAGGAGGTGTCGGGCCAGCCGCTCGACCGGTTCTTCGACCAGTGGCTCTACCACGCCCGCCATCCCGATCTCCGCGTCGACTACGAATGGCTCCCCGGCGAGAAGCTCGCCCGCGTCGCCGTGAAGCAGACGCACGCCGTGAACGACAAGGTCCTCGCCTTCGCCTTCGACACGTCCGTCCGCTTCGTGTTCGACGACGGGACGAGCGTCGAGCGGCCACTGCGCGTCACCGGCACGACGCACGAGTTCTTCTTTCCCCTGGACAGGCAGCCGAAGATCGTCCGCTTCGATCCGCGCTACGGCCTCCTGGCCCGCGTCGACTTCCCCGTTCCGGAGGCGATGACCCTCGCGGCCCTCGATCTGGCCGACGATTCGGTGGGGCGGATCCTCGCCGTGAAGGCGCTCGAGAGGTCGCGCTCGCGTGCCGGAGTCGAACGGCTCGGCAAGGCTCTCCGCGAGGATGCCTTCCGCGGCGTCCGCGAGCAGGCGGCCCACGCCCTGCAGACGATCGGCACGCCCGAGGCCCGGGCCGAGCTCGCCCGGTCGCTCGAGCAGCCCGACGACCGCGTCCGCCGGCGCGTCGTCGAGGGAATCGCCTCCGCCTGGCGTCCGGAGGTGATGGAGACGCTGGTGACGATCGCGCGGAGCGAGCCGAATCCCGGCATCCGCTCGGTCGCCATCCAGGGCCTGGCGAAGTTCCAGGACCAGCCGGCCCGCGACGCGATCCTCGACGGCCTCCGCTCCGAGTCCTTCCGCCAGGAAGTCGCCGAGGCGGCGATGGAAGCGGCCGGCGCCACGCAGGACGAGACGCTGCTCGCGCCGCTGGTGCGCGTCGTGCAGGCGAAGCCCGACCGCTTCCCGTCGCGGGTGCTGGCGACGGCGCTGCGCGTCGCGGGGCGGCTGGGGAGCCTGCGGGATGACAAGTCCGAGGTCCGCGCGTTCCTCGAGCCCTGGCTCCACGATGCCCGGACGCCCGTCCAGATGGCGGCGATCGGGGCCCTCGGCGACCTGGGCGACAGGCGTGCCGAGCCGCTGCTGGTGGGGCTCGCCAAGCATGGCTCCGCCGACCGGGTCGGGCAGGCGGCGGAGAAGGCGCTCGAGAGCCTGCGGGGCAAGCAGGCCTTCGTGCCGGCGGAGGTGAAGGAGCTCCGCGGCGAGGTCCGCCGCCTGGAAGAGACGCAGAAGCGGCTGCTCGAGAAGGTCGATTCGCTCGAGAAAAAGGCGCAGGCCCGGGCGGAGGCGCCCGCCTCCTGAGGCCGGCCGTCGCCCTGTCGTGCCTTAACGCCTGGAAGTCGGCGGGATCGTGCCGTCGGAGGACGCGACCCGGGGCCACG
>CAWUOA010000058.1:0-12784 GCA_963923225.1 uncultured Planctomycetaceae bacterium | reverse complement strand
AGGTCGCTCCCCGGCGCCTCCGGCAGCGCCGCGAGCCAATCGGCCCCGGGATCTCCCACGTCGGCGGGGCGTCGCCAGGCGACGCTCCGGACGCGCTCCACGGGCAGCGTCACCGGCCCGTCGCCGCGGGCGAGGGTCACCTCCCCGCCGCTCCACGCCAGGTCGTCCCCGTCGATCCAGCCGCCGTCGACGAGGAACATCCTCACGCCGCGGGCGGTCACGGCCGCCGCCGTCCGTTGGGCGGTGCGGGCGTCGGCGATCGGCACGACCGTCTCCGCGCCGCCGACGACGAGCACGAGCCGATCGCGGTCGATGCGCAGGAGCTCCCCCTCGGCGGTGCTGCCATCTCCCCGTTCCACGCGCCACGGCGAGGCTGAAGCGGAGGCGAAGGGGGCGAGGAGACAAAGGATCGTCACGGCGGTCGCGACGATCCCCGGAGCCTCCCGGCGCGGGCGCGGCGGCGTCATGGGGCCTGCTCCCCGGCGGCGAGCCGTTTGAAGTACTGTTCGATCGCCTCGCGGTAGTGGGCGGGGAACTCGCGGCCGATCTGCTGCAGGGCCTCCTCGCGCTCGTGGGGAGGGAGGTTGCCCCACCCTTCGCCGTCGCCGAGATCGCGGCGCGTCACCTCGCCGGCCCCCTGGGCGCCCGCGATGCGGCTGTCGTCCATCGGCTTGCCGTTGCCGGAATTGCCCGCGCCGGCCGATCCCCCGCCGCCCGACTGCTGGTCCTGCTGTTCCTGGAGCTTGGCGATCAGTTTGTCGAGCGACTCGATCACGCCGTCCTGGACGCCCCGGGTGGCCGGGCCGGCGCGCCCCTGTCCGAGGCGCCGGGTGACGTCGCGCATCCGCCGGGCGATGTGGTCGAGCGACTCCTCCTCGAGGGAGGCCAGATCGGCGCGGAGGAGGCGGGCGACGCGCTCGTAGCGGACCGGAATCTCCCCGGCGCGCTCGAGGAGACGGTCGATCGTCGCGGCGGCCTCCTCCGCCCGCACCAGCCAGTGCTGGCAGGCGGCGGTGTGGAAGAGCAGCGCCGCGGGATCGATCGACGTCATGGGGTCGAGACCGGCCAGGAGCGTCAAGCCGTCGTCGTACCGGGCCTGACGGACCAATTCCCTTCCCAGCCACAAGCGCACCACGTCGCGCTCCAACGGCGCCGTGGCCGGGGCGTCCACCCACTCGGGCAACACCGCGGCGGTGACCGCCGGCAGCCCGGGGGTGGCCGCGACGACGGCGAGCACCGGCAGGCAGCGGGGATCGCCCTCGGCGACGGTTGCGAGCACGGCGTCGAGAAGATCGGCGGACGCGTCCCCTCCCCGGCGGGCCCAGACGTCGCGGGCGGCGGCGCGGCGATCCTCCGGGATCGGGCCCCCTTCGATCGCGTCGGGGGCGACGAGCCAGGCTTCGAGCCGCTCGCCGACCGCGGCCCGCGTGGGAATCGACCAGGTGGCGGGGCGTGCGAGCTCCGGCGAGGCGGCCTCGTCCGCCACGGCCGGCGCGGCGGCGTCCGCGGCCGGTGACGGCCGCGCCAGGGCGAGCGCCACAAGCGCCGCCGCCATCGCTCCGGCCCCCTTCGATGCTCGCATCGGACGCCTCCTCACTCCGTCAATCCGGTGACGATGTCGTGCGCCGCCCGTTCGATCTTCCGCTGCCTGTCGGAGAGCCTGCGGACGGCGTCGAGCAACTCCGGCTCCTCCGCCTGCTCCACCCCGTCGCCCAGGACCTGCGCGAAACGCCTCGTCCGGGTGTTCACCCGCATCTGCAGCGAGCGGATCATCTTCAATTCAGAGAGCTTGTCGACCAGCGGCTGTTCCCCCGGCTCCGCGGGCCGGCCGCCCGCCTGTCCTTTCTGACGCTGCTGCTGCTCCTGCTGCGCTTTCTCGAGCGCCGCCACCATCTCCTCGAGATTGGTGACGATGTCCTGCACGATCCCGCGGGTGGTCGCCCCGGCGTCGCCTCGCGACAATCTGGCCGAGGCCTGCTGCGCGTCCTCGCGCACCTGCTCGAGCGCCTCGGGGATGGCCACCGCGGAGCCGTCGTCGCGGACCAGCGTCAGCGCCCGGACCGCATCGGTGCCGACGGCGGCCTGGTCGCGGCCCAGCCGGGCGGCCTCGAGCTCCCGCTCGCGGCCGCCGGAAGGCTCCGCCGACAGCTTCTCGACCCCCGCGAGGACCGTTTTCTCCGCGCGGAGCATCCCGCGGAGCCGGGCCTCGAGTTGCACCAGCAGCCGCTCCACTTCCTGCTCGCGCAACTGCCGGAGGATCTCCTCGAGCTCCGCTCGCGCCGTCTCCAGTTCCTCGATCGCCTTCTCCTGATCGCGGCGGGCGTCGCGCCGCTTCGCCTGCTCGATCGCCTCCTCCGCCTTCCGCATCCGCTCCGCGGCGGCCTCGAGCCGATTCTGCGTGCGCTTGGCGCGCGACGATTCGTCGTCGCCATCGGGCTGCGCGGTCCCGTCGGGCTTCTCCTCCTTCCCCGACTCCTCCTCCCCGGACTCCTGCCCGGCCGGCGGCGGCCCGCCGTCGGATTGCTCGGCGCCGCCGGGGGACGACTTGCCGGCCTCCCCCTGGGATTCCTGCTCGCCGGGCTTCGATCCTTCGCCAGGCTTCGATCCTTCGCCAGGCTTCGAATCGCTTCCTGGCGCGCCGTCCGTCGGCTTCGAGCCTTCTCCGGGCTGCCCTTCCTTCTCTTCCTCTTTCGCGTCCTCCCCCTTCGGCTTCTTCCCCCCCTGCTCCACCGGCTCGCCGCCGGCGTCGCGGACCTCCATCCGCTTGGCGAAGCCGCCGAGATCGCGGGACAGGCCGCCGGTCTCGCCGGCGAGGGCCTCCTGTCGCTCCGCGAGCTTCGCCTCGCCAGCGCCGGCCTCGGTGGCCCCCTCGATGTCGCGCTGCTTGGCGATGAGCTTCGAGACCCGGGCGAGGAACTGCTTCACCTCTTCCTTCGAATTGGCCAGATGCCGGTCGGAATCCCCTGCCTCGAGGAGCGTGAGCAGTTCCCGCAGCTGTTCGATCGCCGAAGCCTGCGTGGTGCCCGCCTTGAGCAGCTGTCCCTTCTCGAGGAGCTGCACGATCGTGTCCAGACGCCCCCCCACCTCCTGGTCGCGGGCCTGCTCGAAGACGCCGCGGAGGACGGCCGCCCGACGGGGATCGCTCGTGGCGAGGATGTCCGCCAGGCGGAGAAAGGTCTTCTCCAGGTCGCGGTACTGGGCGAGCAGCTGCTGCTCGCGCGCCGCCAGTGCCGGCGTCTCCCCCTCGGCGCCCGGGGCACGGTGGGAGCCCGGCCAGAGCAGGAGCAGCGGCAGGACGATCGCGAGAGCCGACCGTGGCGACGCGCGGAGACGCGACGGCCGGAAGTGGAGCGGGGCGGGGCTCATGGTCTTTCCAGGGCCTCCTTGGCACGCTGCCGCTGGCGCTTGATCGTTTCCTCGCGGATCTCCTCCTGCGTGCGGATCACCCCGCGCAGCAGTTCGATCACCTCGTTGTAACTCTCGAGCTCCATCATCTTATCCAGGACCGCCCGCATCCGGGCCAGGACGGCGTCGGTGCGAGCGACCAGCGCTTCCCTTCCGGCCGGCGTCGCCCCCCGCGCCTCGTTCGAGAGCCCGGGGAGATCGCCGGTGGCGAGGGACGACAGCGGCGTGGCGATCTGACCGACCAGCCGCGCGTCGAGCTCGTCGGTGAGGAGCGCGTTGTTGTCGAGCTCGGCCCGGATCGATCGAAAGGCTTCGGCGATTTCCGCGGTTTCGCCCGCCGCCCGGGAGGCCGATTCCCCCAGCCGCCCCGCCTCGAGCGGCCAGCCGCCGGCCGAGCCGGACTCACCCTCGTCGCCGTCGGCCGGCGCGGCGGGGTCGCCGCCCTCGGGCAGCGCGGCGATCCGCTCCCGCGCGAGGGCCAGATCGGAGACCACGCTTTCGAAACGGCGGCGGAGGAGGATCTCCCGCGCCTCGAGCATCGCCATCAGGGTCTCAGGCGCCACCACCGAGAGCGTCCAGGCGTCGCTCGAGCCCTCGTTGGGGCCCCCTTCGAGCATGCAGCCGTCACGCGCCGTGACCTTGAGCGCGAGCGTCCCTCCCACTTCCAGCCCGAGTGGCGGCAGGGCGACGGTC
This sequence comes from uncultured Planctomycetaceae bacterium, assembly GCA_963923225.1. Lineage (GTDB taxonomy): Bacteria > Planctomycetota > Planctomycetia > Pirellulales > UBA1268 > QWOP01. The sequence goes on along the minus strand of CAWUOA010000058.1, from coordinate 8,686 downwards.
TCCGGTGCGTCACCGGGAAACTCGGCCACCGTCATTCCGGGGCGGACGCGGGCCACCGGCAGCGTGGTCGTCGCCCCCTCCTCGACGGCGAGCGACACGTCGGCCGACACGAGGCCGTGATCGTCGCTGAGCGTGCCCTCGAGGGGAATCCGGGCCGCCGGGGTGACGGCGGTGGAGATGCCGCGGAGCCGCACCGCCACGCGGGGAGGCTCGTCGGGGACGGCCCCGACCACCACGGCGATCGGATCGCGGTTGGCGAGCCCATCGACGTCGGTGAGGCGCACGACGAGCGTCCGCTCCGTCGAGACCGGGCCGATGCGGGCGGCGATCGACGTCGGCGCCGCGGAGCCCGGCTCCACGGCGAGCGTCGCCACCGGCTCGCCGGCGCCCGCGCCGTCGGCGCCGGCATACGACACCACGGCGCCGGCCAGCGGCTTGGTCGAATGGAAGACGACGTCGACGGTCGAGCCACGGGGGACGGCGAGGACGCGGGACGCCGGCACCGGGCGCGCCGCGCCGCCGAGATACTCAGGCAGCGTGGCGGTGACCTCCATCGATTCGAGCGCCGGCGAATCGACCGCGGCCAGGCGCAGGCCGCGGATCCGGGCATCGCCGCCGCGGATCTCGACCTCGAGATCCTCGCTGACGCCCTTGACGACGTGACCGAAGGACTGGCCTTCGTCCGTCCGTCCACCGCGGACTCCCATGCGCTCGGTGCGCCAGGGGCCGCCGCGCACCGGCCGGGTGCGCAGATCGACCACCTCCGGAACCTCGCGCGTCGCGTCGGCCACGACCAGCAGATCGACGTCGGTGCCCCGGGCCACCTTGCGCACCCCGTCGGCGAATCCCTCGGCGCGGAGATGCGTCCGCCGGGGCCAGGGCGTGTCGTCGAGGAGCAGCATCCGCCGCGCCCAGACCCCGGCCACGGCCGGCCTGGCCACGGCGAGGCCCAGGATCGTCGCCAGCGCCAGGCCTGCGGCGACGGCCGTGGCGAGGAGGCGGCCGCGACGGAAGAGGGACCGGGGATCGAACCGGCCGACGGCGACGGCGGCCTCGCCAATCGTCCGCTCGAGGAGCCCGCGATCCATCCCCGCGTCGCCGCGGCCGGCGAGCTCGATGGCGGTGGAGAGGCTGTCGCGGAAGGCGGGCTCGCCCCGCTCCACGAGCGTCGCCACCGACGCGTTGCCCATCGGCGTCGCCAACCGTCCCACGAGCGTGCGCCACACGAGCCACGCCAGCAGCAGCGCCGCCACGGCGAGCATCGCGCCCCGCACCCACCCCGGCGGCTCCACCGCCCAATCGAACGCCAGGGTGGCCCAGAACAGCCCCGCCAGCGTCAGGGCCACGAACGCCAGCCCCTCCACCCAGATCCACCCTCGCGTCTGCCGGCGCACCGATTCGACGAGCGCCTCGAGCCGGCGCAGTCCCTCCGCGGCCGCCGGCGACAACGGCGCGGCGGAAGACGGGGCGGCGGAAGAGGGGGTGGCGTGGTCCATGCGGTGCGGAGAGCGGGGTTCGGGGGCTCAGGCCAGCTTCACGAGCCTGCGGAGAATCCATTCGAGGCACAACAGTCCGGTGGCGACGGCCAGGAGGAGGCCGTTGAGCCAGCGCTTGAATCCGGCGTCGGGAGCGCCGGATTCGTATTCCCGACGTGACCGGTCGGGAAGCCGCGCCGCGAGCGCCGCCGATTGTTCGGCCCCCCAGGAATTGTCGGCGAGGAAATGGCTGCCCCCTCCGGTGATCGTGCCGAGCCGCTCGATGAGCCCCCGGTCGAGACGCGGCCGCTCGAGCTCCCTGTCGGGAAGCCGGGCCTGGATCGCGCGGGAGAGGGTCTCCCCGGAGCCGTCGCCGAGATCGACGTCGATCCGCCACCGTCCCTCGCGCGTCGCCACGAACGCGCCCTGGAGCATGTCGGGCCGACCGGCATCGGCGACGAGCGCCACGCGCGCCTTCGCACCGTCCGGAGACTCCACGCGCAGCGTGGCGCCGGAAAGCGACGCCGCATCGCCGTCGGCGGCGACCAGTCGGACCGCGATCGTGGCTCCCACCGGATGGCGGTCGCGTTCCAGGAGCAGTCGGGCGCGGCGGGAACCGGCGAGGAGCCGGCCCTGCGACACGTGGCGGACCAGTTGCGTGGCGAGCCGCTCGAAGAACGCGTCGTCGAGCGCCCGCAGGCGCCAGGTCTCGCCGCTGCCGAGGTAGAACACCGTGCCGGAACCGTAGAACTGTCCCGCGATCGCCACCGCGCCGCGCTCCCCCGCCATGCCGGGAACGGCCGCCACGCCGGGCGGGGCCACGCGGGCGTAGACCGCGGCGCCCGGCTTGGGAGCCGCGGCGTCGAAGCAGGAATAGAAGCCGGGGAACTCCCCCCACACCGTCTGGCTGGCGATCCGGCTCCCGGCGAGCCAGAGGAACTCGGCGTCGAGGCCGTCGCGGGTGAACTCCAGCGGCATCGGCTCCTCGAAGCCGGCCGGCTCGTCCCCCGGCACCTGACCGGAACGGCGCAGCTCCACCGGATGCAATCCGCGGATCACCGTCGTTTGCGGATCGGCGATCCAGGCGTCCATGAAGACGTGTCCGGCGACGAGCACCAGGCCCCCGCTCTCGCGTGCCACCCACCGCTCGAGGCGCGCCTGCGCCGCCGCGTCGAGCGAGCGCCAGTCGACGTCGAAGGCGACGATGCAGTCGTACGCCGACAGTTCCTCGGAGGTCGCCGGGAAGGCGTCGAGAATCCGGCGGGCGTCCTGCGAGGCGCCCCGCGTCGCGGTGCCCAGGAGCACGTCGACGGCGAAGCTCTCGTCGCGCTCGAGGACGTTGCGCATGAACTGGTACTCGCGCGTCGGACCGCTGGCCATGAGGAGCACCTGCGTGACACGGTCGACCACCTCGACCTCGGCCACCTGCGAATCGTCGGCGGGCGAGCGGTCGGCGGGAGGCGGCACGACCCGGATCGCCAGATCGTGCCGGCCCGGCGAGTCGATTCCCGGCACCTCGAAGCGGACCGCCGCGAGTTCGCCGTCGGCGACGAGGGCCACCTCGGCGGCGTCGAGGACGCGCGGCCCCGTCGGCGGGGCGCCCTGGGCCCCTTCCCCCGCGTTCGCGCCCGCCACCGGCATCTCCACCAGTTCGACCTTCACGACCTGCCCCTCGAGGCCCTGGGCCTGGAGATGCCCCTGCACGGCGAAGCGGTCGCCGGGATAGACGCGTGCCGGGACGAGCAGATCGGCCACCCGGACGTTCGTGGGAAGCCGGTCCGAACCGGCTCCGATGGCGAACAGCGGCACGTCGGAGGCGGCGAGGGTCGAGGCGACCGCCGCCGGATCGACGCCGGCGTTGTTGCCGCCGTCGGTGAGGAGGACCACGCCCGCCAGCGACCCGGCGGGCTCCTGGTCGAGCACCGCCGCGAGCGCCTCGCCGATGCGGGTCTCGAATCCGCTGGGACGCAGCCCGTCACGCCAGGCGTCGGGCGCGTCCTTCCCCTCGGCGACGCCGTCGGGGGGCGTCCCGGCCGCGGCGCTTCCCTCGCGCGGCAACACGGCGAGGGACTCGGCGTCGGCGTCGAAACGCCAGACCGCGACCTCGTGACGCGGGGCGAGCGCCGCGAGCAGTCCGCCCGAGCCGAGAAGATCGAGCACCTTCGCCGCCCGGCTGCCGGATGGCGTCCCAGCGGCGAGCGCGGCAGGATCGGCCTGCGGCTCGGCGACCGAACCCTCGACGCTCTCGGGAAGCGTCATGCTGGCGCTGGAGTCGACGAGGACGGCGACGCGCGAGGGAAAGACCACCTCGTGCTCCTCGATCCGCTCGAGATCGAGGGCCGCCACCGCCAGCGCCGCAAGCGCGCCCAGCCTGAGCAGGGCGAGGACCGCCCCCACGCCGCGCGGCAGCTCCACGGCGTCGCGCCGGTACATCCACGCCACCCATGCCGCCACCGCGGCCAGTCCGGCGACGAACGCCGGCATCTGCCACCACTGCGAGAACCCCTCGACCAGGGCGCTCGAGAGCCGGTGGTCGACCGTCTCGGCGGCAGCGACGGGGAGGAGGAAGGGGGGCATGGAGAGAATCGGGAAAGGGAGACGGGGCGATCGGAACGTCAGGCGGCCGCCCTGCGGGCCACGGGGTGGTAGCTGGCCGACCAGGCGACGAGTTGCTCGAGGAGCAGGAGGCCCAGAATGATCCAGAGCAGCGGACCGACGAGCGACACACCGGCGTTCGCGCGGGCGCCCGGATCGATCGTGGCGGCGTTTTCGTAGGAGAAGGGCACCCCGGACAGCGCCGTGTCGAGCCCGGTCCTGCCGATCCGCACGAGCCGCCCCTCGCCGGGATCGACGTTCACCGCGACGAGCTTCTCCCGCTCCACCCCGTCGGTGCGCCGCCAGCGTGCGGCATACGTGCCGGAGGCGTCGGTGGTGGGCAGGCTGGCCTCCATCCGCCCCGTTTCGTCCGGCCGCGCGGCCAGGTGGACCACCGTGCCGTCCGGCGGTACGAGAAAGTCGACCTCGAGGCCGTCGACCGCCGGATCGAGCGTCACCCGCACCGGCGCCCCCACCTCCAGTGACTCGGCACGGCGGCGTCCGGCGGCGAGCCAGTTCTCCAGTTCGAGCATCACCACGACCCAGCTCGGATTCCCGCGCGACCAGTTGTTCCAGGCAGGCGCGGCGGTGGAGAGCACGGCGGCGACGGTGCCGGCCCCGAACGATCGCTCCACCATCAAAGGGGCGCCGTTGCGCAGCGAGAGCAGACGGCGGAGGCCGGCCCCCGGGGGGGGCTCCCATCCACGTTGCATGGCGACGTAACGATCGACGCGCACCGCGTCGAGGAGGGGATTGCGTTGCCCGGCGAGGACGGCCACCACCGGATGCTCCTCGACGACGACGTCGGGGCGGCGTTCCCCCGCATCGGGCAGGAGGTCGACGGCGCCGGCCAGCGGCAACGGGAAGATTCCCTCGCCGTCACGGTGGAGCGTGCGGTTGACCACCTCCGGCTTCGTCCGCGGACCGACGAAGAACACGACGCCCCCCCCTTCCCCGGCGTATTTCTCGAGCGCCGCGACCTCCGGCGGGTCGAGTCGTTCGACGTCGAGGAGCCATACCGCGCCGAAGGTGGCCAGGTCGAGCGTGCCGAGCGCCCGCGGCGGCTCGATCCGCGGCTCGAGGCCGGTGGGAGCGCCGGCTCCGGGGGCCAGCGCCGCCGCCACGTAGAAGGCGTCCCCCGCCCGTGCGGCCCCCGGCGCCGCCTCGGCCAGCCCGCCGTCGATCAGGAGGACGTCGACGCGGTCGACGACGTCGATGACCGCCGAGCGGACGTCGTCGGCAGGGAGCACGTCGCCCGGCAGGCGGGCCTCCACGACGTGGCTGCCGGCGCGGGGAAAACGGACGTCGAAGCGTCGCGTGACGGTGGCCCCGGGAGCGACGTCGTCGACGCGCACCCCCGGCCGCGGCGACCCGTCCTCGCGCAGCTCGATGACCAGGTCGCGAACCGCCGCCGGCCCGTCGTTGCGGATGGCGACCTCGACCGGCAGCACCACCCCGGCCGCGGGCACGCCTCCGGCGAGGTCGAGCCGCTCGATCGTGACGTTCGACACCGGCGTCGCGCCCGCGGCCGGTTCGGCGGCGCCGCAATCGACGAGCCGGATCTCGGCTCCCTCCCCGGCGAGGCTGCGGAGCAGCGCCACCGTGTCGTCGGCCGACTCCCACTGTGCGGCGCGGAAGTCGCTGACCAGCCACACCACACGGGAGGCCTCGGAGCCGGCCGCCCCGGTGAGGAGTTCCGCGGCGGCCGCGATCGCCGGACGGGGCCCGGCGTCGGAGGCGGAGGGCTTCATGCGGGCGAGCGCCGCGCGGATCCGCTGGACCGTCTCGGGGGTGGCGGTCTGCCGGGGAACGTCGAAGCGTCCCGGCGCCGCGTCCCCGGGTCCGTCGGAGCCTCCCGTCGGCTCGGCCGGCGGCGGGCTCTGGCCCGGATCGAGGCGGGAGAATCGCCCCACGGCGATCTCCTGCCTGCCGCGGGACGCGAGGAGTTCGCCGCAGATCCGCTCCACCACCCCCCGGCCGCGATCGAAGGCGCTGGCGGCCGCGCCGCCGTCGCCGCCGGTGCGGTCCCCCATGGAGTAGCTGTCGTCGAGGAGGACGACGTGCGCCGTGCGGGCGCCCCCGAGCAATCCACCGAGGGCGTGCGTCCAGCGGGGCCGGGCCATCGCCAGGACGATGCCGAGGATCGCCGCCACGCGCAGGGCCAGGAGGAGCAGTTGCTTGAGAAGGACGCGCGTGCGGTACTTCTTCTGGCTGGCGAGGAGGAACTCCATCGCCGCCCAGGGCACGCGCCGGTGGCGGAGCAGGTTGATGAGGTGGATGACGATCGGCGCCGCCACCAAGGGCAGGCCCCACCACAGGAGCGGCAGAAAATCGAACGACGGCACGCGGCGATCCTCGGTCGGGACGGGTCACACCGCGAGCGCGGAGCGGCGGGAGAGGAACTTCACCAGTGCCGCGTCGACCGGCTCGCCGGTGCGGACGAGGGAGTAGTCGACCTTCGCCCCGGCGGCACGCCGCCGCACCTCGGCGAGGAACTCGCCGACGGCGGCGAGGTACCCCTCCCGCAGGGCCCGGGGATTGCACGCCAGATGGTCGGGAATCTCCAGCCCCTCGAAGCGGGTCGGGCCCTCGAAGGGGAAGTCGATCTCGTCGTCGTCCATCACGTGGAGGAGGACGATGTCGTGCCCTTGCTTGCGCAGCATCTGCAGCCCGCGGAACACCCCCTCGCGGTCGCCGAGGAGATCGGAGACGACCACCACCAGGCCGCGTCGCGGCAGCGTCTCGGCGAGCCCGCGGAGGACCGGGAGAAAGGCCGTGCCGCGGCCCGACCGCGGCGTCTCGAGCACCTCCACGACGCTGTCGAGCTGCGAACGTCGCGTGCGGGCCGGGGCGCTGGCCCGGACCTTGTCGTCGAAGAGGACGCAGCCGGCGGCGTCGCCGTGCGACAGCGCCAGCCACGCCAGGCTCGCGGCCAGCGTGGCGGCGTAGTCGTACTTCGACAGGGGCCCCGACTTGTAGTCCATGCTCGCCGACCCGTCGACGAGCAGCGCGAGGCGGAGGTTCGTCTCCTCCTCGAACTCCTTCACGTAGAGCCGGTCCTGCTTCCCCCACACCTTCCAGTCGACGCGGCGCAGATCGTCGCCGCGCACGTACTCACGGTGCTGGAGAAACTCCACCGACTGCCCCTTGTAGGGGCTCTTGTGGAGGCCGGCGAGGACTCCTTCCACGACCGCACGGGCGCGCAGCTCCAGCCGCGCGATCCGGGCAATCGCCTCAGGAGGCAAAAATCGTCTGGAAGCGTGGGTCACGCGTGAGCTCGTCTTCTCTGGACGGGGTGTTCTCGATGATCCGGCGGATGATCGCGTCGGGCGTCACGCCTTCGCTCTCCGCGGCGAAACCGACCACGATCCGGTGGCGGAGGACCGGGGCGGCGAGGGCTTGGATGTCCTCCACGGCGACGTGGCTGCGGCCCTGGAGGAGGGCGCGGGCCTTGGCGCCGACGATGAGGAACTGCACCGCGCGGGGGCCGGCACCCCAGGAAAGCTGGTCGGAGACGAAGTCGGGAACCCCCTTCTCCCCGGCCCGGGTCTGGCGCACGAGCGTCAACGCGTAGCGGGTGAGGTGGTCGCTGACCGGCACCTCGCGCACGCTCCTTTGCAGTTCGAGGATGTCGGCCGCGGAGAGCACCGGCCGGGCCTCCTCGATCGCGGCCCCGGTGGTCCTCCTGGCGATCTCGAACTCCTCGTCGAAGGTCGGATAGCGGACGAACACCTTGAACATGAAGCGGTCCTGCTGCGCCTCCGGCAGCGGGTAGGTCCCCTCCTGCTCGATCGGATTCTGCGTGGCCAGCACGAAGAACGGATCGACGAGCCGGTGCCGCGTGCGTCCCACGCTCACCTGCCGCTCCTGCATCGCCTCGAGCAGCGCCGCCTGCGTCTTCGGCGGCGTGCGGTTGATCTCGTCGGCCAGCACCACGTTGGCGAACAGCGGCCCCTCGAGGAACCGCACCTGCCGTGTGCCGGTGGCCTTGTCCTCCTCGAGGACGTCGGTGCCGACGATGTCCGCCGGCATCAGGTCGGGGGTGAACTGGATCCGGCTGAAGGAGAGGTCGAGGCTCCGCGCCAGCGTGCTCACGAGCAACGTCTTGGCGAGCCCCGGCACCCCCTCGAGAAGGCAGTGGCCTCGGCTGAAGAGGGAGATCAGCAGCTCCTCGACGACCTGGTTCTGGCCGACGATGACCCGCGACAGCTGCGCGACGATGCGGTCGTGGGCCTCGTGGAGTCGCTCGACGGCGCTCGACCCGGGAAGACGCTCCGCGGCGGGGGACTGGCTCTCGGCTGGTGGCATGGATCACTCCGGATGGACGCGGCCCGACGGCGGTCGTGGAGAAGTGTAACGGCGCGGCGACGGAGCCATCCACGGCGTCCGTCCGGCCCGGCGGGGGCTCACCGCTGGTAGATCGGCAAGGTCCCCTTGTCGAACTGCAGGATCGTGAGGTTCGACGCGGTGGTGTAGACCGGACCGATGTAGCCCTGCGGCCAGGAGACGCCGTCGCGATCCTCGGTGGCTTCGCCCACCAGACGCTTCTCGATCTGGTCGCGGTACGACGTCCACTTCTTGCCCCCTTCGCGGTACATCACCTGGGCGTAGTAGAA
>CAWUOA010000057.1:0-12842 GCA_963923225.1 uncultured Planctomycetaceae bacterium | reverse complement strand
GCTCTCGGTGGAACCGATGACCGTTCCAGCCGTGACGCTCAAGCTGGAGTAAGAGTTCGACCCCGTGAGCAGGAGCACCCCCTCACCGGTCTTCGCGATCGCATCTCCGCCGAGCGACGCAGCGATCTCGTGGCGGCCGCTCACCACGGAGATCGTGGCCGGAGACGCACCGTGGTCGAGCGTGATCGACCCACCGCTGCCGGCGACGATCCGGTAGGTCGCCGCGGCGTCGTCGAACACGATCCCCGCGAGGTTCGGACTGGCTCCATCGAGGAAGACCGTCGCGGTTCCGGAGGTCGCGGCCGATCCGAACGTCGCCGTGTCGGTGGCCTTGAAACCGGGATCGAGTCCGGGCGACCCCTGCCCCGCGCCCCAGTTCTCGCCATATCCCTGCGTGATCGTCCCCCACGACCCGCTGCCGTCGGTGGCCCAGGTACTCTGGCCGGCTCCCGCCGGCCGGTCGGGGAGCGGTGTCATGAGGAAGCCGTGCGCGCCGCCAACGCCCTCGTACAAAACGGCCCAGCCGACGATCTGCCCCTTGTTGTTGATGTCATTGGCATACGGGATGTAAGCCCCCTGAAAATCGACGGCGAGGTCGGAAACCTTGTAGATGTCTCCACCTTGCCAGAGCACGGCGGCGGGGTGTCCTCCCCCTGAATTGACGCCCACGACATCACCGGCATCATTGATTCCCCACGCCGCCGCCGCCGAATTCCCGGAAAGCATACCGAGATCGCTCATCTGGCCTTGTTCGTAGCGAAACGCCCGTACGGTCCCGGTATTGCTGTTGAAGTGCCCCGACGTCGTCGATGCACCGACGATTACACCCGAGTTGTTGATGTCGAAGGACATGCTGTCATCACCGCCGAGCGTGCCGAGGTCTGTTTGCGTGCCACTGTCGTATCGGACGGCTCTTACGGAATAGCCGATGTTCGGAATGTATTCCCCCAGCCGAAATCCAGTGATCTCCCCCGAGTCGTTGATCTTCATGGCTTTGAATCCGGTGATCGTGGTGACCTGTCCGTCGGAGAAGAGGTAAGCCTTGTTCTCGGCGGAATTGTCCGAGCCGACGATCTGCCCCGACCCGTTCACACCCGAAGCCCCGGACATCGGCGAAGGGAGTAGGGTGTAGGTGCTCCCGCTGTAAAAGAATCCACGATTCCCGTCGGGGCCTTCCGAGCCCACGATCAGGCCGGCGTTATTGATCGCGTTCGCGTTGCTCCAGTGCCAGTTCCCACCCGGGTCGAGATCGGTCATGTGTCCGTTGGCGTACTTGAAGGCATGGCCTGGTGGAAGCGCGCTCGTAGTCTGTGGAATGTTGGCCCATCCCACGACCGTTCCGTCGTCGTTGACGGCGGTCGCCCAACTCTCGGGCCCTCCGAGCGTGCCCAGATCGGTGAACGTGTATCGGGGCGGAGTCGCTCGGACCTGGCCGGCCGGCCCCCCCACGATCCCCGCCGCCAGGGCGGCCCCCGCGATCACCCACCTGCCGCTGCCGCTCCGACGTCCCCGAGATCCCATCGCCCCGCTCCTCGCTTGCGTCCCGTCGGCGGAGCCGACGAGGGCGCCGCATGGCAGGGCGGCAGCGCACCTTGCCGAAAAGAAAGACGGGCGAGCAGCGAAAAACCGGACAGAAAAACCGGTCGGTAGGCCCGGAGCCTCCGCGGGGTCGAATCGCCACGCCGAGCCGCATGGCCACAAACACTTATTCTGAAACGACTTGTGGTCAGTCGTCCGAGATCAGCTCGGCCCACCCGTGCGCGCCCCCCAGGTGGCGCAGCGAGATCTTCACCGCCGCCATCATCGGGTAGGCGAGGATCAGCCCCAGGATCCCCCACGCCCAGCCCCAGTAGGAGAGCCAGAGGAAGAGGAGCGTGGGGTCGATGTTCAACTGCTTCCCGGAGAACTTGAGCTCCAGGAAGTCGATCCAGAAGATCCGGTTGGCCACGATCAGCGCCGCGAGCACCGCCGCGGACACCACGCCGTGGTCGACCAGCGCCATCACGATCGGCGGCACGCACGCCGCCCAGCTGCCGATCGCCGTCACGTAGTTGGCGGCGAAGAACAAGAACGCCCACAGCGGCCAGTGGTCGAGACCGCAGGCCCACATGATCGCCCCCGCCGTGAGCCCCATCCCGGCGCCGATGAGCGTCTTCACCATCATGAAGCGCTCCATCGATTCGGAGATCCCCTCGCCGACGGCGATGATCCGTTCGCCACGTTCCCCGGGAAACGCCCGCCGCACACGCGCCTCGACCTTCCGGCTTCCGAGGAACAGGAACACGAGGTAGGCGAAGACCAGCACGATCAGCTCCGCCGCGTCGATCCCCTTGGCGAAGACGAAGTCGAGCACGTCGCGGCTGGAGACCCGGAAGAGCTCGCTGAAGGAGGGCCGTGAGACCGGCCGGCGCGCCGAATCGGCGTGGTCCACCGCCTCGTCCTCCCCGCCCGACGGCATCGCGGCGTCCTCCGCGGCGACGTCGGCGTCGGCAGTCCCCCGCGGAGCATCACCGGCTCCTTCGGCCGCCCTTGCCTCGGCGTCCCCGGCGGGCCCCGGCTCGGCCGCCGCGCCGAAGGCCCCGGTCCAGGCGGTGATCAGGGCACCGATCCGGTCCTCGTAGCGCGGCCAGCTGCGGCGGAACGACTCCCCCTCGCGCCACATGAACTGCGCGAGGAGCACCGACGCGATGAGGAACAGGCCCACGAGCGCCGCATAGGCCACCCGCGGCTGCATCCCCAGCCCGGCGAGCGACTTCGCGCCGAAGCGGGTGGCGTAGAAGAGGAACAGGGCGACGAGGAACGGCTGCAGGACCGGCCCGAGGTGGGTCACCGCCGCCCCGGCGACGACGACCGCGATCACGACCAGCGCCCCGTCGGCGGCGGAAGACCGGGGGGACGCGGACGGTTCGGACGTGGGCATGGGACGCCTCTTCCGACGGGGGGCGGGCGGAACGCGTCGGCCAGCGACCGACGGGGCCGACAGTATCCCCCGAGGGGGCCGGGCGGGAAATCCTCGCGATCCCGGGGAAGGGGTATTCTCACCGGACCACCCCCGCGCCACGAGGCTCCCCGTGCCCGCCGAGACCGACGACGACATCCGCACGCTCTCGGAACTGGGCTACTCCCAGGAGCTCGACCGGCGGATGGGCGCGTTCTCGAACTACGCCGTCTCGATGTCGATCATCTGCGTCCTGGCCGGGGGCATCACCTCCTTCCCCGCCGGCCTGTGCGCCTCCGGCGGCGCGAGCATCGGCGTCGGCTGGCCCTTGGCGTGCCTGGTGTCGCTGGCCTTCGCCGCCACGATGGCGGAGGTGGCCTCCGCCTTCCCCACCGCCGGCGGCCTCTATCACTGGTCGGCGATCCTCGGCGGAAGGGGGTGGGGATGGGCGACGGCCTGGTTCAATCTCGCGGGGCTCGTGACGGTGCTGGCGGCGATCGACCTGGCACTCGTGCAGTTCTGCTTCGGCGCCTTCGCGCCGCTTTTCGGCTGGTCCGACGCGGAAGCCGGCTCGGCGCTCGCCCGGCTCGTGGCCGGCACCCCCGCCGGGAGCCTGGCGGCGGATGCCGGTGCGGCCGCTCCGCTGGTGTTCCAGTGGCTGGCGGTCGTGGCGGTGCTCGCCTCGCAGGCCGCCTTCAATCACTTCGGGATCCGGGTCACCACCGCCATCACCGACTCCAGCGGCTGGGCGATCCTCCTCCTCACGGCCCTCCTCACGCTCGCGTTGCTGGCGTGGGCGCCCGCCCCCGATCCGTCGCGTCTCTTCGAACTGGCGAACTTCACCGGTCTCCCGGAGGGAGAGCCGGTCTGGCCGCGGACCGGCTCCGCGACATGGGCCCTGGCCCTCGGCCTCCTCCTCCCCGCCTACACCCTCACCGGCTTCGACGCCTCGGCGCACGTCGCCGAGGAGACCGTCCACGCGGCGCGCGAGGTGCCGCGGGCCATCGTGCGGGCGGTGGCGGTGTCGGCGGTGGCAGGCTGGATCCTCCTGGCGGCGGTCGTGACGGCGATCCCCGACATGGAGGCGGCGGCACGGCAGGGGGGCAACGCCTTCTTCTGGACGCTCGAGCACGTGCTGCCGTCGCCGGTGCGGACGGCGCTCCTCATCGGCATCGCCGCCACGCAGTACGCCTGCGGCCTGGCCGCGGTCACGAGCACCTCGCGCATGGTCTACGCCTTCGCCCGCGACGGCGGCCTCCCCTTCTCCCCCCTCCTCCGCCGGGTCAGCGCCGCCCACAAGACCCCGTCGGCGGCGATCTGGACGGTGGCGGCGGCCGCCGCGGCATTCACGGCGCTGGTGCCCTACCTCACGATCACGGCGGTGTGCGCGATCCTCCTCTACGTCTCGTACGGCATGCCGACGCTCGTCGGCTTGTTCACGCGCGGGAGGAGCTGGACGCGGCGCGGCCCCTGGTCGATCGGCGCCGCCTACCGGCCGCTGGCGCTTGCGTGCGTGCTCGCCTGCGGGGGGCTGTTCGTCATCGGGATCCAGCCCCCCAACGCCGTCGCCGGGCGGATCGTCCCCGGCTTCGCGGCGGCCCTCGCGGCGTGGTGGTTTGCCTTCAAGCGCCGCCACTTCCCCGGCCCTCCGCAGGTGTCCACACGGTGGCACGACGACGCGACATGACCGCCGCCCCCAGAGCCACGCTCGTCGGCCTCGACTTCGGCACCACCACCTCGAGCTGCCTGGTCGGCGACGCGGAGGTGCGACGCGGCGCGGCGACGGGCCGGATGGAGCTGGCGTCGCTGGTGGAACGGTTCCGCTCGCCGCTGGAGCGAACGCCGATCAAAGGCGACCGTCTCGACGTGGCCGCCGCCGAGCGCCTCCTCGACCGCTGGCTCGCCGAGGCCGCGGTCGATCCGGCCACGCTCGTCGGCGGCGGGGCGCTGCTCACCGGGCTCACCGCCTCGAGGCAGGACGCGCCGCGTCTGGTCGCCGCGATCCGCGCCCGCCTCTCGGGGGCGCTGGTGGCCACCGCCGACGACCCGCGTCTGGAATCGTGGCTCGCGTTCCAGGGCGCCTGTGCGGCGACGTCACGCCGCCATCCGGAGCAGCTCTTCGTCCATGTCGACGTCGGCGGCGGCACCGCGAACCTGGCCCTCGGCCGCGCGGGCGAGGTGCTGGCCACCGGGTGCCTGTTCGTCGGCGCGCGGCACGTCCGCCTCGCGCCGGGATCGCGCCGCATCGAGGCGCTCTCCCCCCAGGCCGCGGCGCTCCTGGCACACCTGGGCATCGACGCGGGTGTCGGTGAGGAGCTCGCGGAGAGCGACGTGGCGCGGATCGTCGCCTGGCAGGTCGCGCTCGTCGACGCGGCGATCACCGGCGAGCCGCTCGACGCCGCCCCCGTCACGACCCTCCATGTCCAGGTGCCGTTCGAGCCGGGCGTTCCGGCCGACGAGCTCGCGGAGGCCGTGGTGACGATCTCCGGCGGCGTCGGCGAGCTCGTGCACGCGGCCCTCGCCGGCGAGGGCTTGCCGGGGCTCTCGGCATTCGGCGATCTCGGCGTCGACCTGGCCCGGGCGCTGGTCGCGCATCCGCGGCTGGGGCCGCAGTGGGGGCGCTCCCCGGTCGAGGCGGGAGGTCGGGCCACCTGTCTGGGACTGCTGCGCCATTCCGTGCGACTCTCCGGCACGAGCCTTCACCTTCCCCGGCCGGGAGTCCTGCCGCTGGCCGACCTGCCGATCGTCGGCACCTTCACGCCGGCGGACGACGACGCGGTGCTCGCGCGCCTCCTCGACCTCGCCCGGCGCTCACCCGGCGGGGCGGGAGTGCGGCTCACGCGTCTGGAGCCGGCCGCCGCCGCGGTGCGGGAGCTCGGCGAACGGATCGGCCGGGCCCTCGAACGCCTCGCCTGGCCCCCCGACAGGGCGCTGGTGCTCCTGCTCGACGCCGACTGCGGGAAGGCGCTCGGCGCGTGCGCCACGCGCTTCGGTGCCCACGATCTGCCGATCGTCGCCATCGACGCCCTCGATCTTCCCGACGCGGCCTTCGCCTCGATCGGGGTCCCGGTGGAGGGCGCCGTCCCGGTGTCGTTCCACGGGCTGCGCGGCGCGTGACGGGCCGGCCCGGCTACAGCGCGCCTTCGCGTTCCAGCTGCTTGTACCGCACGAAGGAATAGACGATCGGCACGAGCGCCATCGGGATCACGGCGAGGAACGCCGCCATCGTGAATCCGCAGATCGCGAGGACCGCGCCGGCGATCCCGCCGGCCACCCACAGCCGCCCGGCGAGGCGATGGGTGTCGTCCCACACCGCCTGCGACGCGATCGTCCAGGGGACGCGGATCCCGATGAAGAAGTTCCGCGCGATGCCGGGGAAGGTGCTGCCGATGGCCGCGAAGAAGAGGAGCACCCCGGCCACCAGCGCCCGGTCGATCGCCAGATTCGGCCGCAGCGCGGCGAGCAGCGACAGGCAGTGGATGAAGACGAACAGCGCCGTCAGCGCCACGACGAGCACGCCGAAGGCCCGGCCATGGACGTCGACCTGGAAGCCCTTGGGGGAAAGCCACGGCACGAGTGCCATGAACCCGACCAGTGCCAGCCCGATCACCGGCAGGATCCATGCCGCCACCGCCTTCGGCCCGAAGCCGTCGGCCTCCCCGTGGATGTTCCAATGGGTGGGGATCTGGTCGGGGAGCGCGGGATAGAGCCAGGCCGAGAGGGCGAGCGCCCCCGCGACCAGCAGCAGCGAAACGATCAAGGGGACGCGGGGCATCGGTGACTCCTCGTGGGGCCCGATGATACCGCCGCCTGCCGTCGCCGCGGCGGCCGAATCTGACGATTCACTCCTCCGCAGGGTATGGTGGTCGCATGAGAGCCCGCCTCACCCCGCTCGCCGAGATCGTGGTGCCGCCGCCGCGGCCCGACGAGACCTACGCGTTCGCCGGCCCCGACGGCCCGATCCGCTTCACCGGCCTGAAAGCCCTCCTCGGCGCCGCCGACTACCCCAAGGCGGGCGATCGGCACGCCGGCCTCGCCGCCCCCGACGACCTCGTCCGCGAGGCGGCCCGATCGATCCTCGCGGGCCTCACGGTGGCCCACGTCCACCAGCGGCCCCTGCTCACGGCCGACGGCCGCGTCGACGACGTCATGCGGGTCAACTACGACGTCGATGCGGAGGCCTACGCGTCGATCCGCGATCTCTCCTTCGGCGCCCTCAAGGACCGCCTCCTGGCCGGCGACGGCGCGGAGGCGGTGCGGATCGGCCGCGGGCTCACCGGCGTCTCCGCCGCCGCGGTCGCCAAGCTCTGCGACGTCCACGAGCTCGTCCTCGTCGCCCGACGCATCGCCAACCCCACCCGGGCCCGCACGCTGCTGGGCGCCCGCGGCACGCTCTCCTCCCGCCTCCAGCCCAATCATCCCACCGACGACCCGCGCGGCATCGCGCTGTTGACCTGGTGGGGCCTGTCGATGGCCGCCGGCGACGCGCTGCTGGGCGTCAATCCCGCCATCGACACCGTCGACAACGTCGCAGCCGTCCTCCGCACGCTCGACCGGCTCAGGCGGCGCTGCGGGGCGCCGACGCAGATCTGCGTCCTCTCGCACGTCCGCACGCAGCTCGAGGCGCTCGAGCGTGGGGCGCCGGTGGAGATCCTCTTCCAGAGCCTCGCCGGCACCGAGGCCACGCTGACCGGCGAGTTCGACGTCACCATCGACCTCCTCGACCGCGGCTGGCGGGCGATGCGCGACCGCGGGCCGCTCGGCGCGGGCGCGGAGCAGTTCATGTACTTCGAGACCGGCCAGGGGAGCGAGTTCTCCTACGGCCGTCACGAAGGAATCGACATGACGACGACCGAGGCCCTCTGCTACGGCCTGGCGCGTCGCTGGGATCCGTTCATGATCAACAACGTCACCGGCTTCATCGGCCCGGAGACCCACGCCGACAACTTCGAGCTGCTCCTGGCGAGCCTCCAGGACCTCTTCCTGGGCAAGCTCCTCGGCCTGCCGATGGGGATCGGGAGCTGCTACACGCTCCATGCCGGCAGCGGCCTGGAGGGACAGCAGGCGACGACCGAGCTCCTCGCCGCCGCCGGCGCCACGTATTTCATGGACGTGGCCCTCAACACCGACCGGATGCTCGCCTACTTCGACACCAGCGCCCACGACAACCAGTCGCTCCGAGAGATCCACGGCCGGGAGCCGGCCGACGAGTTCGCACGCTGGTGCGAGTCGCGCGGGATCCTCGTCCGCGACGCCTCCGGCACGCTCGTCCGCGGGCCGGCCTGGGGAAAGCCCGAGGCCTTCTGCGAGTCGGCGGAGGAGTTCGAGGAGCTCGTCGCCGCCACCCCCGCGCTCCACGGATTCGACGCCGCCGGCCCCCGGCCGAGCGACGGCGTGGCGCGGCGGGTCCGATTCCACCAGGCGGTGGGGCGTGCCGCCGTCCACACGCCGCTCGACGTCGACATGCTCTCCCGCCTCGCGCCGTTCCGCGTCATCGGCACCGAGGCCGCGACGCTCGAGGCGCATCTGGCGAACCCGTCCCTCGGCACGCGCCCCGATGCGACGCTTTCGGCGCTGCACCCCGAGCCCGAGCGGGTGCAGGTCCTCGTCTCCGACGGCCTCTCGGCCGCCGCGGTCCACGCGAACCTCCCCGACCTCCTGCCGCTGCTCCTCGAGGGGCTCGCGGCCCGCGGGATCGCCGCCGGCGCTCCCCTCCTCGCCCGCCACGGCCGCGTCAAACTCGCCGAGCCGGTGGCCGATCGGCTCGGCTGCGATCTGGTGATCCATCTGATCGGCGAACGGCCCGGGGGCGACGCCGCCGCCGCACGCAGCCTCTCGGCCTACCTCGTCTACCGCCTCCCGGCGTCGGAGCGGGCGAAGGCTGCCGCAGCCAGCGGCAACGACGGAGTCCGCCACGAGGTGACGGTCCTTTCGAACATCTCCCCCTGCGGCACGCCGCCGGTCGAGGCGGCGGTGGCGATCGTGGAGAAGGCGGCGGACATCCTCCGCCTGCGGGCCGCCGGGAACCGGCTCGAGGGGCTGCTCGCCGCCGGCGCCGTCTGACGGACGCCGCTCAGGCCCCGAGCGTCGCCGCGTCGCCGGGCCGGGCGGGATCGACGCCGAGCCGCGCGAAGACCTCGCCGATGTGCTCGGCCGTCCGCTCGCGATCGGCCAACTGCTCCGGGCTCGCCGGGAAACGGGACGGCCCCATGCGGAAGCCGCGACGGCCGGCGGCCACGCGGACGATCTCGGGGAAGTCCTGGATCGCGATATCGAACACCTCGAGGATGCCCGCCTGGTGCCGCATGGCGCCGCGGAAGTCCCCGGCGGCCATCAGGTCCCACACCCGCCGGGTCAACTCGGGCATCAGGCCGGCCGTGGCCACGGTGGCCCCGGTGCAGCCTGCCATGAGCATCGGTGCGAGCGCCGGATCCCATCCGGTCAGGAAGCCGAAATCGGGCCGCAGCGGGCGAACCGCGGCGATGAGCCGCTGCATGTGGGAGATGTCGCCGCTGGAATCCTTGATGCCGACGATCCGGGGAAAGTCCTCCGCCAGGCGGCGCACCACGGGGATGTCGATCGGCGAGGCGAGGGCGGGGATGTGGTAGAGCGTGATGTCGATGGGCGAATGGCGGGCGATCTCCCGGAAATAGGCCTCCACGCTCGCCGACGAGTGCTTGTAGTAGTGGGGGGCGACGATGGCCACCGCGCGCGCGCCGGAGGCATGGCAGTGCTCGCAGGCCCGGATCGTCTCCGCCGCGGTCCCCTCGGCGGCACCGGCCACCACGAGCGCCCTGCCCCCCGCCTCCCGGCAGACGATCTCCACGATCCGCCGCCGCTCCTCCGGCGTGAAGCGGAGGAACTCGCCGGTGGAGCCGTTGGGGTAGAGGCCGTGGACGCCGCGCTCCACGAGCCAGCCGACGTAGCGGGAGAGTTCGTCCTCGTCGATCCGCCCCTTCGCGTCGAGGGGGACCATGTGCGGGACGAGGATGCCGGAGATCGCGGAGGTGGTCATCGAATGGCTCGGGCGGGAGACGGGGATGAGAGCGGCAGCGTACCCGCCCCTCCCTTCCCTCCGCCACCCGGGGTAGCATCGACTCCCGTTTCCCCCATCCCGGAGCACGCCACTTGTCCGCCGACGCCCGCGGCCACTCCATCGGCACCATCCCCACGCCGAGCCTGGTCCTCGACGCCGCGCGCGTGCGGGCCAACGTCGCCCGTGTGGCCGACTACGCCCGCAGCCACGGCATCGCCGTCCGGCCCCACACCAAGACCCACAAGAGCGTCGCCGTCGCGGGACTGCAACTCGCCGCCGGCGCCGTCGGTCTCACGGTGGCGAAGGTGGGGGAGGCCGAAGCGCTCGTCCGCGCCTTCGGTGATCGCGAGCCCGACATCCTCGTCGCCTACCCGGCCGTCGATCCGGCGCGGACGGTGCGGCTGGCGGCCCTGGCCCGCCTCGGAAGGATCGGCGTGGCGGTCGACACCCTTCCGGCCATCGAGGCCCTCTCCGCGGCGGCGAGCGCCGCCGGCACGACCCTCGGGATCCTCGTCGATCTCGACGTCGGCTCGGGCCGCACCGGCGTCCCCACGGTGGAGCGGCTCCTCGATCTCGCGCGGGCCGTCGCGAAGTCCCCCGGGCTCCGCCTCGACGGCATCTTCTTCTATCCCGGCCACGTCACGGTGCTCCCCGCACTCCAGGCCGCCCCGCTGGCCGCGGTGTCGGAGAAGCTCCGCGCCGCGGTCGACGCCTTCGACCGGGCCGGCCTCTGCCGGGAGACGGTCTCCGGCGGATCGACCCCCACGCTCTTCCAGTCGCACCTGATTCCGGAGGGGACGGAGCTCCGCGCCGGCACCTGCGTCTACAACGACCTGAACATCGTCCGCGGCGGATTCGGGAGCCTCTCCGACTGCGCCGCCTCGATCGTGGCCACGGTCGTCAGCGACGCCGTCGCCGATCAGGTGATCCTCGACGCCGGTTCGAAGTCGCTGACGATGGACCGCTGCGGCCCCGCCCCGGAGTCCGGACACGGGCTCGTCCTCGAATACCCCCACGCCGTCGTGGCGAAGCTCACCGAGGAGCACGCCCAGGTCGACGTCTCGGCCTGCACGCGGCGGCCGCGCGTCGGCGAGCGCGTGACGGTGATCCCCAATCACGTCTGCCCGGTGGTCAACCTCTTCGACCGGGCCTGGTGGCACGAGGAGGACGGCTCGCTGCGGCCGCTCCCCATCGACGCCCGCGGGCTGCTGTCGTGACCGGCGCCGCGTTGCCGCGTCCGATCCGCCGCCGCCATACTGACGCCCCCGCCGGTGGCCGACCGCCCCGGGCCGACGACTCCCTGGAGCGAGCGATGACCACGCCGACCACCATCCGTGCCTTGCTCGAGAACGCGATCCTGGCCTGCCTCGCGGCGATCTTCTCGGCGGCGACGGTCCCCGCGAGCCCGCCGGTCGCCCCCACCGACGCCCTCTCCCCGGAGGAGGAGCGGGCGAAGTTCCGCCTCCCCGCCGGGTTCGGCGTCGAGCTGGTGGCCGCGGAGCCCGACATCCAGAAGCCGATGAACATGGCCTTCGACGCCCGCGGGCGGCTGTGGGTCACGCACTCCGTCGAGTATCCCTTCGCCGCCAAGGAGGGGGCTCCGCACCGCGACGGCGTCACGGTCCTCTCCGACTTCGGCCCCGACGGCCGGGCCCGCCGGGCCACGCGCTTCGCCGACGATCTCAACATCCCCATCGGCGTCCTCCCCCTGGGCGACGGCGACGAGGCGATCGTGTGGTCGATCCCGAACATCTGGAAGCTCGCCGACACCGACGGCGACGGCCGGGCCGACACGCGCGAGGTGCTCTACGGCCCCTTCGATTTCGTCGACACCCACGGCGACCAGAACGCCTTCCGACTCGGCCCCGACGGCTGGGTCTACGCCTGCCACGGCTTCCGCAACGACTCGAAGGTCAAGGTGCGCGGCCGCGGCGGCGTGGTGATGGAGCTCAACTCCGGCAACACCTACCGCTTCCGCCCCGACGGCTCGGCGATCGAGCCGGTGACGCGCGGCCAGGTGAATCCCTTCGGCATGGACGTCGACGCCCTCGGCGACGCCTTCACCGCCGACTGCCACTCGAAACCGGTGACGATGCTCCTCCGCGGCGGCGTCTACGAGAGCTTCGGTAAGCCGCACGACGGCCTCGGCTACGCCCCGGCGATGACCGGCCACGACCACGGCTCGACCGGCATCGCCGGCGTCGTGGCCTGGGACGACGACGCGGCATTCCCAGCGGAGTACCGGGGCGACCTCTTCGTCGGCAACGTGATCACCAACACCGTCCACCGCGACCGGCTCGAGTGGCGCGGCAGCTCCCCCTGGGTCGACGCCCCGGAGGACTTCCTCGTCTGCGACGACTGGTGGTTCCGTCCGGTCGATCTCCGCCTCGGCCCCGACGGCGCGCTGTACGTCGCCGACTTCTACAACTGCATCATCGGCCACTACGAGGTCGATCTCCTCCACCCGCGCCGCGACCGCGAACGAGGCCGGATCTGGCGCGTCGTCCGGGAGGGGGACGGCGCCGCGCGCCTCCCGGCCGGCGGCCCCGATCTCACCGCGCTCGACGTCCCGGCGCTCCTCGAGCGCCTGTCCGCGCCGAACCTCACGCTCCGCCGGCTGGCCCACGAGCAGCTCCTCGCCCGCGCCGCGGCCGACCCCGGGACGGCCCGGGCCGTGGGCGACGCCGCGGCGTCGCTCGCCGCCGACGACGCCGCGGCGCCCCACGCGCGGGGGCTGGCCGTGTGGCTGCTTTCGCGTCTCGGCCGGCTCGACGCCGCGGCCGCCGCCCGGCTCGCCGCGGCCCCGCCGCGCGAGGTGCAGGTCCATCTCGTCCGTGCCCTCGATTCGGCTTCCGAATGGAGCGCCGC
>CAWUOA010000056.1:0-13489 GCA_963923225.1 uncultured Planctomycetaceae bacterium | reverse complement strand
CGTCCTCTCCGAGTTCCTCGTCCCCACCGACTACTCCACCTGGAAGTGAGCGGCGGGACACCTGACCGCCGGAGATCCGCTCAGAAGCTCAACAGCGCCCTGGCGCCGGCGATCCATGCCGGGTCCGCCGTCCGCAAACTCGGCACGACGTACTGCACGTCGGGGGTGATGCGGACGGCGGGCGTGAGGGCCCAGTTGTAGAAACACTCGATCCCCTGGCCGTCGCCGATCGGGCCGTACTGCGAGGTGATGAGCGTGCCGATCCGGCTGCTCGTGGAGGCGTAGTACCAGCCCAGACCGAAGGTGTCGGCCGGCCGCGACCGTCCCGGCACGTCCCCGCCGACGCCGACGCTGAAGAACGCGTCGATGGGGCTCGTCTCTGGATCGGCGATGCCGGCCCGCGCGAACGGCCCCCAGCCACGACCGGCGTCGGCAGGGTCGACGAACAGCGTGTGGTCGCAGTTCCAGTAGAGGCACCACGACCCGCGGATGGAGGGCAGGGCGACGTCGGGATAGGGGACGTAGGCCTCGGCGATCGAGGTGTACATGCGGCTGTTCCAGGTGCCGCCGACGAGTTGGTGCCCGGGAGTGCCCGCCCATTCGGTGGGCACGCGCACCGCCGCCGACACCAGCGCCCCGTCGTCGAACAGCGTGTCGAAGCCGCTGGTGCCGGTGGTGTCGGTCGAGTTGAGCACGGTCACCATGACATTCGGGCCGTCCTCGGGATGGTAGTTCCACCCGGCACCCAGCGTGGAGTAGGGCACCGTCGCGCCGACGATCGGATTGAAGACGAAGGCCATGTTCGAGAACTGCGTCTTGCCGCGGCCGTGGGCGAAGGCGTTCATGTCGCCGTCGAGCGTGTCCATCTTGCCGGCGAACACCGAGACGTCGTCGTTCAATTCCTGCGTGAGCAGGACGTTGGTCAAATAGAGTTGTTCGCTGCCGAAGACGGGCAGGTCGGCGATCAGCGTGGGCGAGATGAAGCAGCCGACGTCCTCCACGATCGTCGGCCCGTAGCGGTGCTCGGCGCGGACCTTGAGGTACGAGCCCTCCCGGCCGGCGAGCTTGCCGCCGTCGGCGATCATCACGTAGTCGCCATGGCCGGCGTAGTCGAACGCCTGCGCGAAGCCGCCGGTCGGGTTGCCGACGGCGAAGCTCGTGTTGTCCGCCAGGATCGTCAGCCCGGCCTCCGCCAGCCGCTCGCGGAAGCCGTCAGGCGCACCCAGCAGGTGCGGGGCGACCGCGTAGGGGGGCTCCTCGAGATAGGGCTGCGGCGGATCGGCCGCCGGGAGGAGGCCGCCGAGGCCGGTCCACAGTCCCACGCCCAGGGCGCCTGTCAGGCTCCACCGGGATGCGCGTCGTGGCCGGCTCGGTCGGCGGGAGGGCCGGGGGTTTGCGTCGGCTCGCATGAAACCCGCCGCGTGCGGTGGCCTGGAGAAGCATCGGCCCCGGCATGCATCGGGGGCGCCGGTCCACCGTGAGGATCGGCAGGGTCCGCCGCCGGCATGACCCGATCGCCCGCCGACGCCGCGTCGCCGGCAAACCTGCGCGATCGGGCGGACTTTGCGGGCGCCTAAGCTGGCCCGGCCCGCGACCGGGGCCGGTCACTGCCCCGGCAACTGACCCCACCAGTAGAGCGCCGACACCGCCGCCACGATCGCCACGTCCATGAGCAGCGAGTGCCTGGCATACGACCGGACGGGGCGCGTGCAGACGTAGACGTCGCCCGACTCGGTGCGCACGCGGGCGTGCACGATGTGCCACAGGCCCACGATCGGCAGCGACGCCAGCACCGCGAACACCGCGTCGACCCGCACCTGGAACGTCGGGGCGCTCCTGACGTACGCCAGCAGCGCCACGATCAACGTCATGAACAGCGCCTGCAGCGACACGACCTCCCGGAAGGAGTTCGACGGGCTCGCGCATGGGGTGACGTCGTCCGGCGGCGGGCCGACGACGGTGGAGAGGAGATCGCGGAGATCGTCGAGGGAGGGCATGGGGTGCGTTTCCGGGGCTCGTCACCGCATCTCGGCCGGCCGCGGCTCGCCGTCGGCACGCCACACGCGGGAGCGCACCTCGACTCCTTCCGGCGCGTAGACCACCAGCGGCAGCCGGCTGTTGTAGCGCACGAGCACCGACGGGCCGGCGACGAAGCGCCGCTCCGTCGCGGCTCCTGCGAGGGGCGCGATCCGGGTGGAGACGGGGCCGGAGAGGGCGTCGACCTCGAAGAACGAGAAGCCCCAGCCGGGGATGTCCTTCTCGCGGAACTCGCCGCCGAGCCGGTAGCGGTTCACACCGTCGGTGTCGATCGTCCTGCCGGCGACGATTTCCACCTTCAGGTTCTCCTCCTCGCCTTCCATCGCGGGAAGGAGGATCACGTGCCGCACCCTGCCGGCGGCCGCCGGCGGATAGGCCTTCTCCAGATTCTGGATCGCCTCCGGGCTCGGCGCCGCGTCGTCGGCACGTCCGGGCACCCCCGCGAGCGACAGGCAGAGGGCCAGGGCAGGGAAGAGCAGGGGGCGGGGCGGGGCGGGCATCGGTGGTCTCCCGGGAAGAAGGCTCTCGAACGGGAAGAGTCTTGCCAGCCCGGCGGCCCGGCTGTCAACCGACCGGACCAGGCGAGCGACTACAATCCGCGAATGATCCTCGAAGGGCTGGTCACCACGCGCTCCCCCGACGGCACGCCCCACCTGGCGGCGATGGGGCCCGAGGTCGACGCGGACCGGCTCCGCGAAGGAAACCTCGTCGAACTCCTCCTCAAGCCCTTCGCCACGAGCCACACGGCGCGGAACCTGGCATCGACCCCCGAGGGGGTGTTCCAGGTCACCGACGACTGTCTGCTGCTGGCGCGGACGGTGGCGGGGGACGGGCCGCTCCCGAGCCTGGTGCGGGCCGATGCGATCGACGGCTGGCGCCTGGCCGACGCCTGCTCGGCCTGGGAGTTCCGCATCGTGCGGGCCGACCGCACGGGCGAGCGCCACCGACTGGTCGCCCGCGTGGAACGCGTCCATCGTGGCCGCCCGTTCCACGGCCATGTCAGGGCCCGGCACGCCGTCGTCGAGGCGGCGATCCTCGTCACCCGCCTCCACATGATTCCCGAGGCCGAGGTCGCGGCCCGCTTCGCCGATCTCGCCGTGCTCGTCGAGAAGACCGGCGACACGGAGGCCCGCGAGGCGTTCGCGCTCTTGTCCCGGCGCGTCGCCGAGCGCGGCTCCGGCACCACGCCGCGAGGCGTGGAGGTGCGGACGCCGGCCCGGTTCCACCTGGGGATGTTCTCCTTCGGCGATCCGCGCGTCCGCAGCTTCGGCGGCACCGGGGTGATGCTCGAGGAGCCGGGGATCGATCTCGTGGTGACGCCCGCCGCCGCGTTCACGGCCTCCGGACCCCACGCCGAGCGGGCCGTCGCCTTCGCCCGCCACGCCGCCGCCGCCTTCGGGCTCTCGGCCGACCGGGCCTTCCACGTCGAGGTGCGGGCGGCGCCGCGGGCGCACGTCGGCCTCGGAAGCGGCACGCAGCTGGCGCTGGCCGTGGCGGCGGCGATCGAGGGGCTCGCCGTGCGACCGGCCCGCGGGGAGCGATCGTACGACGCGGCCGCGGCACTGGCGCTGGCCGCTGCGGCGGGCCGCGGGCGCCGGTCGAGCGTCGGCGCGTACGGATTCGCCGCCGGCGGGCTCGTCGTCGAGGCGGGGCGGCTCGGCGCGGGAAAGGTGTCGGCCGAGGGAGACCTGTCGCCGCTGGTGGGACGATCGGTGCTGCCCGCGGAATGGCGCGGCGTGCTGGTCGTCGAGAACGGTGCCGAGGGTCTTCAGGGGGAGGCGGAGCGGGAGGCGTTCCGCACGCTCGCTCCCGTCGATCCCGGCGTCACCGCGGAGCTGGCCCGGCTCGTCCTCTTGGGCCTGGTGCCGGCGGCCCTCGAGGGCCGCTTCGACGCCTTCGCCGAGGCCTTCGGCGCCTACGGCCGGCTGGCCGGGGTGCCGTTCGCGCCGGCGTCGCGCCGGCTCCCCTTCCATGCGTCGATCGAATCGCTCCTCGCTCGGCTCGCGTCGCTCGGGTTCGTCGGTGCGGCGCAGAGCTCCTGGGGGCCGGCGGTGCTCGCCTGCTGCCGGGACGCGGCCGACGCCGACGGGCTCGTCCGCACGCTCGCCGCCGAGGGCCTCGCCCGCTCGCATGCCATGTCGGTGGTGCGCTTCAGCGCCGGCGGGGCGCGGCTGCGGCCGTTGGGGTGACGGCCGGCGTCACTCCGCCGGCTCGTCGAAGGGGCCCGCGAGGACCTTCTCGCGGCGCTCGTGGGCTCCTTCGCCGTCGACCAGCCACCGCGCCTGTGCCTCGACGTCGTCGGGCACCTTCCACACGCTCCTGTCGACGCCCTTCGCCGCGAGGTTCAGCATCAGGTAGGGGGGAATCGCCGCGGCGGTCTCGCCGATCGGCATGGAGGCAGGATCGGCGCCGGAGAGGATGTCGGCGGCGAGCTTCCCCGCCACGAGCCCCACCTCGTGGAAGTCGAAGCCGACGTCGAAGAAGGTGCCCCGGTCGGGCTTCCCGGGATTCACCGTGAACACCGGGATTCCCCCTTTCGCCGCGGTGGCCACGACCGAGTCGATGGCGGCGATGACGGTGGTGTCGCCCGGGCAGAAGATCGCCTCGGCCCCGCGCGACACCGTCGACTGCACCGCCTCGATGACGCCCGACGAGTTCTCCACCGGCACCTCGAAAAGCTCGATGCCGCGGCGCTTGCAGCTCGCGCGGGCCAGTTCCATGAAGCGCCGCGAATTGCTCTCGGCCGGGTTGTGCGCCACGCCGACGCGCGCCAGCCGCGGATTGATCCGCCGCGCCAGGGCGAAGGTGAAGTC
This sequence comes from uncultured Planctomycetaceae bacterium, assembly GCA_963923225.1. Taxonomy (GTDB): domain Bacteria; phylum Planctomycetota; class Planctomycetia; order Pirellulales; family UBA1268; genus QWOP01. The sequence continues at coordinate 8,639 of CAWUOA010000056.1, read as the reverse complement.
GACCGGGGCGAGGCTTCCGTAGCCGACGAGCCAGGCCGGATGGACGGACGGATCGGCCCGGTCGAGGCCGACGCCGGCGGAGAAGGGATCGGCGACGGCGGCGAAGACGTGCTTCAGCCGGCCGCGGGCGTTGGCGGTGGCCACCTGCTGCAGCGACGGCGTGCTCGAGGTGAGGACCAGATCGAACGGGCCGCCGACGATCTCGCGGGCGATGGCGTTGCCCTGCGCCATGTCCCCCTCGGCGTTGTAGCGCCGGATCGCCACCGTCTCTCCGTCGCGCCAGCCGGCCGCGGCGAGCGCGTCGATCATCCCCTTCACCGCGTCCTCGAGGACCGTCGAGCTCGTCTGCTGGAGCACCGCGACGGCGGGGAGGGCGCGCTTGGCGCGCGACCGGTCGGTGGCCAGGAGGAGCGCCGACGCCCCGGCCAGGAGGAGCAGCGTGGGGAGACAGCGGCGGAGGAGCAGCGTCATGGCAGCGGCCGCGCGGGGCGGGTCAGGAGTAGCGGTCGCGGAGGGTGCGTGCGGCGCCGTCGTCGAGCTGGTCGGCGCGGCGCAGCCGGTCGAAGCGGGCGGCGAGATCCTCGGCCGAGAGGCGCCGCTTCGCCGGCCCCTCGACGTCGAGCGCGATGCGGCCGCGGTGGACCAGGAGCAGCCGGTCGCCGAGGCCGGCGGCCTGCTCGAGCGAGTGCGTCACCATCAGCGCGGTCAGCCCCTGGTCGCGGACGATCCCCGCCGTGGCCCGCACCACCCGGTCGGCGGCGGTGGGATCGAGGGCGGCGGTGTGCTCGTCGAGGAGGAGGAGGTCGGGCCGGTGCCAGGTCGCCATCACGAGCGACACCACCTGCCGCTGCCCCCCCGACATCGATCCGATCGGCTGGTCGAGACGCGACTCGAGGCCCGGCTGGATCGCGGCGAGCCGGCGCGCGGCCTCCGCACGGAGCCGGCTGCCGGTCGCCCAGCCGAGCCCGGCGCGCCTCCCGCGGCAGGCGGCGACGGCGAGGTTCTCGAGCACCGTGAGGCTCGCGGCGGTGCCGGCCCGCGGATCCTGGAACACGCGCCCCACGTGCCTGGCGCGAGCCGCCTCGCCCAAACGCGTGACGTCGCGGCCCGCGATGCGGATGCTGCCGGAGTCGAGGCGCACCGTGCCGGCCACGGCGCCAAGGAGCGTGCTCTTGCCCGAGCCGTTGGTGCCGATGACGACGACGAACGTCCCCTCCGGCACGGCGACGCTCACGCCGTCGACGGCGCGCACGACCGGACCGCCCGGGGCGGTGAAGGCCACGGTCGCGTCGGCGACGTCGAGCATGGGGTTCGCCATGGGGCTATCTCGCGGCGGAGCCCTGGGGACGGCGCGAGAGGAGACCGGGCACGACCAGCGCCGCGAGCACGACCACCGCCGTCGTCGCCTTGAGCCAGTCGGGGTGGAGTCCCGCGCGGAGGGCGCCCGCCACGAGCAGCCGGAAGGCGACGCTCCCCGCGGCGGTGGAAAGCAGCGCCCCGCCGAGCCGCACCGGGCCGACGAGCGCCGCCCCGAGAAACAGGCTCGCCATCCCCCACACCACCATGCCGATCCCCATCTGCACGTCGGCGAAGCCCTGCACCTGGGCCACGAGCGCCCCGGAGAGGGCCGTGAGCGCGTTGGCGATCGCCAGCCCCGCCACGGTGAGCAGTCCGGTGCGCCGTCCCAATGCCCGGGCCATCGTCGGCGTGTCGCCGCCGGCGCGCATCGCGGTGCCCAAGCGCGTGCGGAAGAAGAGCCAGAGGAGCAGGATCGCGACGGCCACCGCCGAGAGCACGAACGCCAGCCGGGCCGCCTCGTCGGCCGCCTCGCCGAAGCCGAGGGACCGGGCGAGGGGCAGGAGCGCCGCCGCCCCGCGGTCGAGGAGCGTCGGGGCGCCGGCCAGGGGGACGTTCGAGCGGCCGAGGAGCACGAGGCTCACGCTCGCCAGCGCCGTCGTCACCAGGATCCCGGAGAGGAGCGGCTCGATCCCGAGGGCCGCGTGGAGCGTGCCGGTGCAGGCCCCGGCGAGGGCGCCGGCGGCGGCGCCGGCGAGCGTCGCCAGGAGGGGATCGTGGCCGGCCACGACGAGCCGCGTCGCCGCCACGGCGCCGAGGGTGAAGGCGCCGTCGGTGGTGATGTCGGGGAAGCGGAAGAGCCGGTAGCTCACGAACACGCCGAGGGCCACGAAGGCCAGCGCCGCGCCGAAGGTCCAGGTGGAGAGGAGCGTGATCATGGCTCGGCCCCGCGGAGGCGCAAGGGGGCGTACCAGCAGAGGCCGCGGACGAACTCCGACGCGCCGCTGCCGATCAGCGGCTCCGGATCGGCCAGGAGGTGCATCACGGCCAGCGGCGCCGAGCCGCCGAGATCGTCGACCACGGCGCCTGGGTCGCTCGCCGCGCGGCGCAGCGGCCGATGGGGGAAGACGGCCGCGTGGAAGTGGCCCCAGGGGCCCGTCTCCGTCCCGAGCGGGGCGACGACCCCGCCGAGCCGGCCGGCCTCCCGCGTCGCGATCCCCACCACCAGCGCCGTGCGCCCCGCGTGCACCGGCTCGCGCGAGAAGGCGAGCCAGCGCGCCGTGACGTCGGCCCGGCCGGTGGCGGGATGGTCGTCGGGGGAGGCGTCGCCGAGGGGCCGGATCAGTTCCGCGCCGACGAGTCCGCGGACCTCCGCCACCAGGGCCACGGCGAGGCAGTCGACGCGGAGCCGCTCGAAAAGAACGCCGACGAGCGCGGAGAGCCCCGCCGGCGTCGCGTCGTCGACCGGCTCGAAGGTGGCCCGACCGCGCGGCGTGCCCTCCCAGAAGATGCCCGACGCCATCCGCACCGCCGGCACCAGGTCGCCCGACCCGACGAGCGAGTCGGGCGTGCCGAAGGGGCGCGGCGGGCGCACGAACACGCTTCCCGCCGCGGCCACCAGTTCGCCACCGCAGGCCTCCGCGGGGCCGTCGTCGGCCAGCGCGCCGACGCCGAGGCCGAAGGCGTGGCGGGGGACGTTGCGGGGCGTCGGCTCGGGCACCGCCGGACCGGAGCCGTGGGCGTGGCGGCCCACGAGGCAGCCGTCGACCGCGATCGCCTCGGCGTCGTCGGCGGCGAGGAGGATGTCGCCGTGGCGCTCGGCACGCGCCGCGGGCTTCGGGCCCGGCTTGGCCGCGGGGCCGGTCCCTGGCGCGGCACGGGCCGGTGCGGCCTCCGACGCGGCCTGCTCCATGAGGAGCGGCGCGAGCCTGGCGAGGGTGAGCACGCGCGTCACCGGCTCGCTCGCCACGGAGACCAGGCAGCTTCCCCCCGCGTTCTTCGCCGCGCGGGTGACGTTGAACAGACTGCGGATGCCGGCGGAGGAGAGGAACGTCACCTCGGCGGCGTCGAGCCGGATCGTGCCGGTGCCACGGCGCAGCGCCTCCTCGACGGCCGTCTCGAGCGACGCGGAGGTCTCCGAGTCGATGCGACCGCGAAGGACGAGCGTCACCGCCGGCCCGGAGTCCGTCGCGGCGTCGCGGCGCTCGATCGCCAGGTCCACGGTCGTGCTTTCTCAGCCGGCGGGGAGGCCGTAGGAGCGGAGGACGCCACGGAGCTTGTCGGCCTGGGCCGGCTCGAGCGCCACCAACGGCAGGCGGACCTCGCCCGAGTCGCGTCCGAGCATCGCCAGGGCCGCCTTGATCGGGATCGGATTGCTCGCCAGCCCGAGCAGATCGCGGCACAGCCCGAAGAGGCGGTGGTGCCAGGCGCGGGCCTGGGCCTGATCGCCGCGCTCGAAGGCGTCGATGAGGGCCTTCATGTCGGCCGGCACGAGGTTGCCGACGACGCTGATCACGCCACGGCCGCCGATGGAGAGCAGCGGCAGCGTCATGCTGTCGTCGCCGGAGAGGACGGTGAGATCGGTGGCGCCGATGATCTGCGACGCCTGGTCCATCGTGCCGGTCGCCTCCTTCACCATGGCGATGCCGGGCAGTTCGGCCAGGCGGATGATCGTCTCCGGCTCGATGTTGCGGCCGGTGCGGCCGGGGATGTTGTAGACGCAGATCGGGATGTCGACCGACTCGGCGAGCGCCTTGAAGTGCTCGTAGATCCCCTGCTGCGTGGGACGGTTGTAGTAGGGGCCGACGACCAGCGCCGCGTCGGCCCCTTCCTTGGCGGCGTGCTTCGTGAGCCGCACCGCCTCGGCGGTGGCGTTGCTGCCGGTGCCCGGCATCACGAGCATCCGACCGGCGGCGGCCTGGATGCTCTCGGCGATGACGCGCTCGTGCTCGTCGTGCGAGAGCGTGGGAGATTCCCCCGTCGTGCCCACCGGGCAGATGCAGGTCACGCCGCCGGCGACCTGGTCGTCGATCTGGGTCTTCAGGCGTGCCGAGTCGACGCGACCGTCGCGGAAGGGGGTGACGATCGCCACCGACAGGCCGGCGAACTTCTCGGCGCGGGTCGGCTTCGTGACGGGGCTCGGCATCGATGGGCTCTCGGAGGACGGCGGCGCGTGCGCTTCGGGCATCCGCTGCCGCGGGGGAGGGGGCGAAACGCCGCGGGGGTGTGCGCCCCGGACGAAACAGGGGAGAATAAGGCTTTTCGCCGGCACGGGCAAAGGGGCCGGCGCCACCGGCTCGAGGAGCGAGGGATGGAGGGGCGTGCGGGGCCGGCTCGCGACGCGGCCGAGGCGGCGGCACGGGTCCGCGCGGCCGGCGCCCGTGGCGGGAGGATCGGGGTCATCCTCGGCACCGGCCTGGGGCGGATCGCCGAGCGGCTCGAGGAACGCGTCGAGATCCCGGTGGAGGCCACCGGGTGGCTCTCGCCCCCCACCGCCACCGGCCACCGCGGCCGGATCGTCAGCGGTCGCGCGGGCGGCTGCCCCGTCGTCGCGCTCCAGGGCCGCGTCCATGCCTACGAGGGCTTCGACGACGAGGCGATCACGCGCGGCGTCGGGCTGCTGGCGGCCCTCGGCGTGACGACGCTCCTGGTGACCAACGCCTCCGGCGGCCTCCGCCACGACATGGTCGCCGGCGAGCTGCTCGTCGTCGACGACCATCTCGATCTCGTCCGTCGTCGGTCCTCCCCGCCGGCCGTCCGGCTCCCTCCCGGCGCGGCCACCCCCTACTGTCCCAGGCTCGTGGGGCTCGCGCTTTCCGCCGCGCGTCGCGCGGGGGTGCGGGCGCGGGCCGGGGTCTATGCCCGGCTCCTCGGCCCCACCTACGAGACCCGGGCCGAGTACCGCATGCTCCAGCATCTCGGCGCGGACGTGGCGGGGATGTCGACCGTGCCCGAGGTCCTCGCCGCGCGGCGGCTGGGGCTCTCCGTGGCGGCGGTGTCGGTGGTGACCAACGTCGCCAATCCCGACGCCCCCGAGGAGACGAGCGCCGACGAGGTCTGCCGGCTCGCCGCCACCGCCGAGGAGGGAGTCTGGGCGGTGCTCTCCGCGCTCGCCGAGGATGCCCTCACGTCCGCCCACACCGCGACCGTCCCCCGTGCCCCGGAGATCCGATGAGCCGCTCCCCCGTGATCGTCCTCACCAACGACGACGGCATCGACGCCCCGGGCCTGGCCGCGCTCGAGCGTGCCGCCGCCGGACTGGGGCGGATCGTGGTCGTGGCGCCTGCCGAGTGCCATTCCGGCGGCAGCCACCGCGTCACCACCCACCGGCCGATCGTGGTCCGCGACGCGGGGAAGGATCGCCACGCCGTGGAGGGGACGCCGGCCGACTGCACGAGACTGGCGCTTTCGCGCATCGCGCCGGAGGCGGCGATCGTCCTGGCGGGGATCAACGCCGGCGGCAACCTCGGCGTCGACGTCTGCCTCTCGGGCACGGTGGCGGCGGCGCGCGAGGCGGCGCTCCACGGCCGCCGGGCCGTCGCCGCCTCGCAGTACCGTGGCCGTGGCACCACCATCGACTGGGATCGGGCGGCGGGCTGGCTCGCGCCGGTCCTGGCGGACCTCCTCGCCGGGCCGTGCGAGGCGGGAAGCTTCTGGAACGTGAACCTCCCCGCGGAGCCGCCCGTCGGGCGGTCGCCGGTGGCCCTCGAGTGCCCGGTCGATCCGTCGCCGTTCACGCTCGATTTCGCCGACACGCCCGAAGGCTGGCACTGGGCCGCCGACTACCACCTCCGCCCGCGCCTCGCGCGTCACGACGTCGAGGTCTGCTTCGGCGGCGACATCGCCGTGTCGCGTCTGCGCGTGGTGTGACGACGCGGCGCGGCGGCGGGGCTCAGCGCTTCGCGTCGCAGGCCGAGAGATCGGCGTCGAACACCCGCACCCGTTCCCAGGAGTCGGCGTGGGCCGCGATGAAGATCTCGTGGCGGTCGGCCTGCTGGTAGGCGTCGTGGGCGGCGTGGGAGTCGAAGACGATGTGGAGGGCCACCTGCCAGTCGCGGTCGTTCACCTCGCGGTCGTAGGAGGCGCAGGTGCCGACCGCGAACACGAGCTCCCCGGGATGACCGGAGAGATGCTCGCGACAGCCGGCGACGAGCCGATCGATCGACCCGGGCGAGCGGTCCTTGAGACGGAAGAACACCGTGTGGGCGAGCATGGCGGCCTCGTGATCGGATGGGGAACGGCGTGGCCGTCTCAGGCGTCGCGCGGGGTGCCGGTGGCGTGGACGGTGTCGCCAGCGGCAGGCGCGACGCGCGGAGCGGAGGGGAGGGCCGTCTCGTCGGGGCGGCGCGGGGTGGCCGGGCCGATGATCGCCACCAGGTCGGTGTCGTCGAGCATCTCCTGCTCCTCGAGCGCCTGGGAGAGGCGGTCGAGCTTGTCGCGGTTGTCGGCGAGGAGCTGCGTGGCCCGCTCGGCCGCCTCGCCCAGGATCCGCGCCACCTCGTCGTCGATGACGCGCGCGGTGTGGTCGCTGAACTCGCGCTGCTCGTAGACGTCGCGGCCGAGGAAGGGGTGCTCGTTCGAGCCGTGGCAGGCGACCGGCCCGACCTTGTCGCTCATCCCCCAGTGCGAGACCATCTTGCGGGCGATCCGCGTCGCCTGCTGGAGGTCGTTCTCGGCGCCGGCGGTGTACTCGCCGAAGACGAGCTTCTCGGCGGCCCGGCCGGCGAGGCCCATCACCAGCCGGTTGCGCAGCGCCGTCTCGCCGAAGTTGAGGCGGTCCTCCTCCGGCACCAGCTGCGTCACGCCGAGGGCCCGGCCGCGCGGGATGATCGTCACCTTGTGGACCTTGTCCACCTCCGGGAGGAGCCAGGCGGCCAGCGCGTGGCCCGCCTCGTGGTAGGCGGTCATCCGCTTCTCGCGGCCGGCGAGCACCTCCTCGCGCTTCGGGCCCATCAGCACCTTGTCGCGGGCGTAGTCGAAGTCGGAGGAGTCGACGGCGTTCTTGTCGTGGCGCGTGGCCCACAGCGCCGCCTCGTTGACGAGGTTGCGGATGTCGGCGCCGGTGAGGCCCACCGTGCCGGCGGCGAGGCGGTCGATGTCGACGTCGGCCGCCAGCGGCACCTTCCGGGTGTGGACGCGGAACAGGGCGGCCCGGGCCTTGAGGTTCGGCCGGTCGACGGTGACGTGGCGGTCGAAGCGGCCGGGGCGCAACAGCGCCGGATCGAGCACGTCGGGCCGGTTGGTGGCCGCGAGCACGATCACGCTCTCGGAGGGGCTGAAGCCGTCCATCTCGGAGAGGATCTGGTTGAGCGTCTGCTCGCGCTCGTCGTGGCCGCCGCCGAGGCCCGTGCCGCGGTGCCGGCCGACGGCGTCGATCTCGTCGATGAACAGGATCGCCGGGGAGGCGTCCTTGGCGGTCTTGAAGAGGTCGCGGACGCGCGAGGCGCCGACGCCGACGAACATCTGGATGAACTCGGAGCCGGAGATCGAGAAGAAGGGCACGCCCGCCTCCCCCGCCACGGCGCGGGCCAGGAGCGTCTTGCCGGTGCCCGGGGGCCCCATGAGGAGCACGCCCTTGGGGATCCGGCCGCCGAGCCGCTGGAACTTCCGCGGATCTTTCAGGAAGTCGACGATCTCCTTGAGATCCTCCTTCACCTGCTCGAGGCCCGCCACGTCGGCGAACGTCACCTGCTTGTCGCTCGTGCCGTAGCGCTTGGCGGGCGACTTGCTGAAGCCGCCCAGGAATCCGGAGCCGCCGAGCGGGTCGCGGGCGCGCCTGAGGGTCAGCCAGAACCCGGCCATGAGCAGCAGCGGCACGAGCATGTAGAGGCCCAGGAGCAGGCCCGTGCCGTCGGACGGCTGGCGGACGTTGGTCCGCACGCCGTGCTCGAGGAGCAGGTCGTCGAGCCCTTCGCCGAGATAAGGGGACAGTTCGATGTGGAAGCCGCGCGGGCCCGCGCCCCCCACCTCGCCGGTGCCGCCGGGGGCGGCCTTGAACTTGCCGTCGAGCGAGTTGCCGCTGATCGACACCTCGGCGACGTTGTCCGCCTTCACCTGGGCCACGAACTCGTCCCACGTCACCCCGCGGCCGGCGCCGACCGGCTCGCGGACGAGGACCGAGAGCAGGGCCAGGGCCGCCAGGCCGAGCATGATCGCCGCCGGCAGTCCCAGCGGACGTCCTCCCGGGCCGGTCGGCCGTCCGCCCGAGCCGCCGGAAGAGGGCGGACCGGAGGGGCGGTGCGGGGGGAGATCGGGCGGCGTGGCGTCCATCGACTCTTCCGGTGGGGTGTTGGAAAGCGATCCCGGCGGACCGGGTACTGTAGTCTAAGGGGTGCCGTCGGAGA